>JAJFUB010000143.1 GCA_021372615.1 bacterium
ACGCGGCACCCACGGCCCGTGTCCGCGCCTCTGCAAACCTCAGCAGTACCGCCCCTCCGCCGCCACCAGCTCCACAATCGCCTTCAGGTTCTCCACCCGCGCATCCCGCGGCAGTTCGTCCGACGTGCTCATGATGTAGCCCCCGCCGGCTTGTGCTGCGTTCAGGCAGCGCCGTGCCTCTGCCCGCGCCTCCGCGACCGACCCGTGCGCCAGCACCACCGGGCTCAGGTTGCCGATGATGCAGGTGTCCGCCCCGAAGCTCCGCTTGATCTCCGCCAGGTCGCAGTCGCCCAACACGTCGAAGTGCTGGATGCCGTGCGGTCGGCAGGCTACGAGGTCGGGCACGACCGCACGGATGCGGCCGGTCTGGAAGAAGACGATGTACTTGCCCGGCGCAGTCAGCTCCACAGCGCGCCGGGCGCGCGGGATCACGAACCGCCGCACCAGCGCCGGCGACAGCAAGCTCAGCGACGCCCAGCACACGTCGTACACCAGGCACTCGATGCGCGAGGCGTTGAAGGAGCGGATCAGCGCCTCGGAGGTGGGGTCCACTGCCCGCATGATCTCTTCCATGAAGTCAGGCGCCTCGACGAGGTCCATGATGTAGTCGGTGTCGCGGCGCAGGTGGGCCAGGTGGTACACCGTATCCCCCATCCAGCCGCCGACGAGGCCGTCGTCGCCGATGACGTCATAGGCCGCCAGGCTCTCGCCGATGCTCGGCTCCGCCGTCCGCCCCATCTCGGCGATGTAGTCGGCGTATATCTCCCAGTCGCTGCGCTGCTTGATGAGGTACTCCTGGTGCTTGGAGACGAGGGGATCATGGGGCATGTAGCCGACGAGGTCGGCGGCGTGGAGGCTGCCCTGCGGCGTGGTGATCCGGCGGTGGCTCAGGAACGCGCCGCCGGGCGCGGGCTCTTGCCAGGTCTCCTGCCCGTAACCGGCCCGGGGGCTGCTGCTCAGGCCCGGCCCGATGCCCTGGACGTTGAAGATCGAGGAACCGAGCATCCGGTGAGCGTCGCAGATGGCGCGCCAGCCGGTCTGGTCACTGACAGTCTGGGCGAAGCGCCCCTCCATCTCCCAGGTGACCGGAACCTGGTCCGGCACACGGCGCTCCAGGGCGGCGACGAGTCGTTCCTTGTGGGTCATACCGTTTGCCTTCCTCCCCTCTCCGCGCGCTCGCGGTGCGAGAGCAGGGGAGAGGGGCCGGGGGTGAGGAGCCGTTCAGCCTGCGACAAACTCATCCTCGGCGTCGAACGCCGGGCAGGTGACCACGATCGTCTCGAAGTCCCCCCAGCCCCGGTGCTTCACCCCCGGCGGGATGTGCACCGCCGTGCCCGGGGTCAGCTCGTGCTGCTCCCCGTCCAGCTCGATGACGCCATGGCCGCTGAGGATGTAGTAGATCTCCGCCGTGCGCCGGTGGAAGTGCAGGTCGCCGCTGACAATGTGGGTGACGTGCAGGCCCACGTGGGGCGACTGGTCGCGGGTGATGATGCGGTGGCTCTCGCCACAGGGGCACTGGACCGGCGCGACCTGGCTGATGTGACGCACGAGGGGCTTGGACATGCGGAAGGAGTTCCACTCGCGCCCGGCGCCTCCTTCCAGGCCGGCCGGCTTCGCCGCCCCTTGGGAGGGAACGGCCGGCCAGCCGGGGAACATGACTTCACTACTCTTTGACGAGGCTGAACCATGTCTGCACGACGCACTCGACCCGACGAACAGGAATTCGAACTCGTACCCCATACCCGCACGCGCCAGGCCATCGGCGACCGCACCCGGCAGAGCGCCAACGAGCAGCCGCAGTTCCGCGTGCACAAGCTCGTGGACGCCGCGGCGCTGATGGCAGCCCGCAGCGCCCTGAAGGCCCAGGGGGCCCAGCCGCTGCCCACCTTCAACGACTTCCTGATCAAGCTGGTGGCGGACATTCTGCCGAACCACCGGCGCTTCAACGCCTGGTGGTCGCCCGAGGGCCTCAAGCTGCTCAAGGATGTCAACGTCGCCTTCGCCACGGCGACCGATCAGGGGGTGTTGCTCCCGACGGTGCTGAAGGCCAGCGAGAAGAGCCTGGGAGAGATCGCGGCGGAGACGGCGGAGATGGTGGCGATGGCGCGGGCGGGGAAGCTGCGGGCCAGCTTGCAGATGGGTGCGGGCTTCACCATCTCCAACATCGGCCCGGTCGGCATAGATGCCTTCGACGCGATCATCAGCCCGCCACAGACGGCCATCCTCGCCATCGGCTCGATCATGCCGCGGCCGGTGGTCGAGGGCGACCAGGTGGTCGTACGGCCGACCATGTGGCTGAGTCTGACGATGGACCACCGCTCGCTGGACGGGGCCGACGGCGGCCCGTTCCTCAACGACCTGGCGGCCGCGATCGGCAACTGCAGCGCCTAGACGGGCCGTCGCCTACTGTTGTCGGCTCATGAAGAGCGGCGTGCCGTCCACGACGCCAGTGACCAGCAGTGTCAGCCGCCCGCCCTCCGGCGGGCGGCTCAGCGTTACCGGTAGGCGCACCGCCTCACCGGGGCCCAGGTTCACGGCGAACTTCCCGGGCGCGGCGCTCCAGCCCGGTGGCAGCTTCAGCTTCACGCTGCCCTCCTTCAGAGGCTGCGCCCCACGGTTGGCCACCACCAGTTGCGCCTTCGCCGGGCCGGAGCGGGGCGCCCCCGCAGGCACCTCAACGGCCGCTGCGACTCCGCTGGTGGCGCGGCAGAAGTCGGCGAGCGCCGTCAGCGCGCGTTCCTGCAGCGTGCGATCATGGCCGAGCATGCGGCGCACGCGCAGCACCATGGCGAGCTGACTGATGACCCCGAAGTCCCGACAACCGGACGCCGCGAGACTACGGAAGCGATCGGCCGCTCGCGTCAAGGCCGCATCCTGCCCCGCGACCTCGATCTCCGTCAGCCACAGACGTTGCCTCAGCTCCGGGTAGACAAGACGCAGCCGCTGGTACTCGCCCTCGTCCTTGATGGCAATGGGAGCGGGCAGCTCGCCCGCGCGGCCGACCGCCGGCAGCGTGGCCAGCTTATGCCATGTCCCCTCGCGGTCCACACCCTCCACGACGGCCTCGGGGGCGGCGCAGCCCTCGCCGGCGCCGGTGTGCATCCGCAGCCATTGCAGACGGTGGGGGGCGTTGAGGTCCAGACTGAGCGTGAGCGGTTCGCCGGGAGCGAAGAGCAGCCCCTGGTCGGTCGTCCAGCCGTCGCACAGGATGGTTGCGGCCCGGACGCCCGCCGGGCTGCCGCCAGCCAGCACTTCCCCCGGGCGGCTGGGCTGCACCGACACCTCCTCTGACGTGAGCGGCGTCGCCTGCTGCAGGGCCTCGGCAGCATCGAGCAGGGCCCGCTGGCAATAGCGCTCCGTCGGCAGGACCAGGAGCGCCGTCGCCTCGCCCGGCGCCAGCCGCACCGGGACCGCCAGGCACTTGCCGGAGACGGTCGCCGCCACCGGCGCGTCGGCGACCAGGTCCATGGCCTGGACGAAAGAGGGCGCTGCCGGCAGCCCGAGCGCCGGGTCCAGCGCGACCGTCGTCGCTAGCGGCTCCTGGCCGACATTGCGGACGGCCAGGCAGAGGTTGCTGTCCGCCAGGCGGCCGTAACGCTCCACGAGCAGTTCGGGGGCTGGCGCGCGCGCCAGCGTCAGCGGCTCCCAGCCTGCTGCGGACAGCCGCTCGATCACGGGGACGAACTGCAGGTACAGGTTGCGCTGCTGCGGGGCGTCCGGCTGCAGGTGGGGATAGATGGCGTAGGGGAGGCCGCGATAGAGCATCTCGCGCAGCGGGGCCTCGCCGCGGGTGTCCTGCCCCGGCGCGCTCCAGAAGCGCAGCAGGCGGCGCCCGGCCGCCGCCCGGAACAGGGCCTCGCCACCGGACGGCGTGGCCAGGCTCACCAGCCCGAGGTCAAAGCTCGGCCACTGGGCGCAGAAGCCCGGCCCGTCGGCCGCGAAGCGCCGGGCGACCAGCAAGTGGCGCTGCTCGGCCAGGGGAGCGATCAGCTTCGTCTGTCTCCGCCAGGGGCCGTCCACGCTGCACACCTGTCGCGTGGTGTGCAGGTATGACAACGGCGCCTCGCTGGCCGCGATGGCCTCGGGCGCTGCGGACAGCGCCTCCGAGCCGGGGTCATCGGCTACGGTCAGGCACCAGCGATACGGCTCGCGGCGCGGCTCCCTGGCCTCGAAGTCGTCCAGCGCCTGCGCCAGGCCCTGCGCGTCGGCGTCGCGCGAGACCTCCATGGCATGCCCGAAGGAGCCCCCGAAGTCGCCGAGCGCCGGCACGTCGTACAGAGCCACCGGGGTGCGGCGACCGTCGCAGGCTTCGCCTGGAAGGCAGCCGACGTAGCCCTCATGGGGAGCGCGGCGGGCGAAGTCCTCGGGGAACAGCCGGGCATACCTGTCCGCCGCGCTGCGCATCCCCCACAGCCCATCATGCGCGTAGAGCAGGAACGAGAACCAGGCCTGGCCGGGAAGCTTCTTCACGCGCGGCGACAGGCCCAGGTGGAAGCGGATCGCGAGGCGCCGCCGGGCGTGATCGTACTCGACCGCGAACACGCGCGGGCCCTGCGACAGCGGCACCCCCAGCGAAAGCCCGGCTGCGCCCTTGCTGAGCGCGCAGAAGGGCCAGGGCTGCACATACCCCGGCCCGGCGTCGCACGGGCGGACGCTGCGGTAGCAGATGGCCTCGGTGATGCGGCGGCCGCCCAGGAGATCGTCGCCCCACGTCCAGCCGCCGGCCTCGAGCGGAATCTCGAAGCCAGCCTCGACGGGTCGGTCGCGGCCGGTGTGGTCGGTGAGCTTGGCCGAGAACGAGAGGTACTCGCCGGCCCCGGCGTAGGAGGTCTCGAAGGTCAGCCCGAGGTCGTCGAAGCGCTGCTTCTGGATGAACATGCCGCTGTCGGGGAGTATCGGGCAGCGCAGCGGGTGTCGGCCCTCATCCGGCCCCGCAGCCCCCACCTCCGCCACATAGAAGCCCCCGCCGGAAGTGACCGGCACGGGGCGGCCCAGCAGGCTTAGCCCCGCGACCTGCCCGTCATCGGCCAGTTCGAGGGCGAGACCGTCCGAGGTGCGCAGCGTGGCGGCACACAGGGCGCCGGGCAGGCACAGAATGAGGGGGAGGACGATGAGATGGCGCATCAGGCAGGACCACACCACTTAGACAACCCGGCGGCGTGAACGGCTCCCCCGGACTGACCGGCCGGGCCGCGTGTCCGTCCGTCGGCGCAGCGCATGAACCCGGGAAAAGGAAAGGCCCGCCACCGATGGTGGCGGGCCTGGATGCTGCTCAGGGAGCTGGCGGAGCCCCTGCCGGACCGCCAGGAGGTCCGCCGGGGGGTGCGCCGCCGGGCGGCCCACCTTCGGGTCCGCCGGGCATCGGGCCCGGCCCGCCGGGTGCGCCACCAGGAGCGCCGCCGGCCGGCGCCGCCCCACCGCCACCACCGCGCTCCCGCTCGACTGTCTGGCGGATGAACTTCTTGAGGTCTATCCCGGCCTGGATACTGTCGAGGTCTTCCCACTTCTCAATGATCTGCCCCTGGGCAATGGCCAGGCCCAGCAGCAGCGGGGAGATGAAGCGGGCTTCGGCAGTGTGGATCCGGCGGATCTCACCCCGGTCCAGGTTGAACGAGAACTCGTACACCCAACCCTTGGTGCCGGAGACCTTCCAGGGCCGACCGTTGAGGCCGACGCCCTCAGGCCAGATGCGTAGCTTGTAGCGCGGGCTGAAGAAGATGGTGTCGGGGTAGATCATCTTGGCCAGGATGTCGCCGTTCAGGTTTGCTGGCCGCACGTCGCCGGTGATGATCTTGCCGGCCCTGTCCTTGAGCACGCAGGCCACCATGCTGGTGCTCCACAGCATGCTCCAGATCTCCGCGGCGCCCTCGGGGAGATTGACGGTCCGCGGGTGGTAGAAGCCGCCCTTGCGGGTGAAGATGCGGAATGGTGCGCTGGAGTTGGTGATGCTGTTGCCCGTGGCGCGCGCTTCGCCGAGGCAGTCGAACTTCTTGAGCCGCCGCCAGACCTTCTCGCCGTAGTACGACTGCGCAGACGGCTTCACGCGCATGACGACCGGCACGGTCACCGGGACCGCGTTGGCGTCGCCCGTCGCCGACAGGTTCATGTTCAGCTTGGGGTACCCGATCTCGAAGCGGAAGCTGTCCTGCCCATCGAGGTAGGCCTGCACGAAGGCCACCGCGGAGTGGTACATGTAGGCATCCACGCGACCCATGTACCGGTCCATGCCCGCGCCGATGCGGCCGGGCCCGAGCTTCTCGGCGGTGACATCTTCCGCCTTGACGTACAGGCGGTGCAGTTGGTACCACTCGTTCTTGGTCAGCTTCTCCGGCGTGCCGTCCTGCTTGACCAGGAACGGCTGGGGGATGTCGGCCCGCGGCTGCCCGGTCTGCGCCAGGAAGTCCGCGTAGGTCATCGTGAGCTCTTCAGGGGCGGGGTAGGTCTTCCACTCGAAGGTGCCGCCACCGCCACCACCGGCGCCCGGGGCCCCGGGCATGCCCGGACCGCCCTCCGGACCGCCAGGAGGGCCGCCAGGAGGCGCACCGGGCCCACCCGGCCCTCCGGGTGGCCCGCCGGGCCCGCCGGGGGGAGCCCCTTCCTGCGCGAACGGCACCGCCTGCAGCACCACCAGCGAGACGATCGCCATGGCTGCAACGAGGAGTACGATGAACTGCACGCGTCGGTTGCGCATCGGCAAACCACCTGCGCCCCTCACAGTATTTCCGCACCAAGCGCCCGCTTGAGTATAGTCGCCGGTCTTGGCGCAAGTCAAGAATGAGGTACGGCGCCGGAGGCCTGCAGGTAGGCCACCCGCGCCAGACGAACCTGCCTGCCACCATGTGGACCAGACACCGCATCGCGACTTTGATCCTTATCATGGCCGTCGCCCTGTGGGGGTGCAGCGCCATGGCAGCCGGACAGGCCGTCGGTCTGAAGCATCCTGTGCTCGACCACAAGCTGAGCGCCTCGCAGGTCGGGGCCCTGACGGGCGCCGTGGCTCCGCTCATGGCCATGACCGAGGAGCAAGCCGTGGCCTTCGTGCCGCCCCACGGCTACGCCCAGTACGTGGAATGCCCCAAGTGCTACGGGGGCGTTGAGGGCAACGGTGTGCTCACCTGGAGCTTCGACCGGCCCAACGAACTGCAGTGCCGGTTCTGCAAGACCGTCGTGTACCCCAACCCGGACTACCCCGAAACCCGCACCCTCACCGGCCAGAACATGCTGGGCGAGACCGTCAGCTACCCTTACTACTTTGATGAGGCACACCAGGCGCCGCACTTCTTCAGCACCCACCTGTGGCTGTACAAGCGCGCCTGGCTCATCGCGCGGACGACCGAGGCGGCCAAGCTCGTCGCGCTCACCGGCAAGCCCGAGTACGCGCGGCGGGTCGCGGTGGTCCTGGATGCCTTCGCCCAGGCCTATGCCCACTACCCGGTCCTCCAGAACGGCCCGCGGCGGCTGGCCTTCCGCGAGCAGAAGCTGCACTGGCCGTGGGACTCGGGGCGCTGGAACTTCTTTCACAATGAGATCCCAGTCGAGGTCCTGCCCGCCTACGACCTCGTCTATGACAGCCCGGTCCTGGATGAGCTGTCCCGGCAGCGGGGCTACGACGTGCGCGAGAAGATCGAGCGCGACTTCATCAAGGCCGCCGCCGAGTGCGCCATCGCCCGGAAGGACGCCGTGAGCAACGTGTCGGGCTACGACATCCGCTCCGCGGCGCTGGCCGGGCGCATCATCAACGACCCGCCGCTGGTGCACTGGGCATATGCCCAGATGATCCAGCACGTGACCGAGGGCTTCTTCCGCGACGGGGTGTGGAAGGAGGGCACCCCGTCGTACCACGCCATGACCATCGGCGGGCTGAAGTACTCCTTCGACGCCGTGCGCGGCTACTCGGACCCGCCGGGCTACAAGGACCCGGCCGACGGCACGCGGCTGGACAACGTGCAGCCGGAGGGCGATCTGGCCCTGTGGAGCCGCTGCCAGACCGCCCCTGAGCTGGTGTGCCTGCCCACCGGCTGCTCCAGCACGATCCATGACACTCACCCGCACGAGCGGCGCAGCGCTCCGCGCGACAGCAGCGTCTCGACCCTCCTGCCGGGGTTGGGGCAAGCCTCGCTCGGACGCGGGCGGCAGGGCAACCAGATGCTCGCCCAACTGCACTTCTCCGGCGGCTACGGCCACCAGCATGGCGACAACCTGAACCTGATGCTGTGGGCCAAGGAACGCGAGATGCTCCCCGACATCGGCTACACGTGGACCCAGATGCGCTACTGGGCCACCAGCAGCCTGGGGCACAACCTCGTGGTCGTGAACCGCCAGGACCAGAGCACGGGGCCGCAGGGCAACCTGCAGCTCTACCTGCCCGGCGACGTGCATGACCCGGTGTCGCCACAGATCGCCGCCGTCGAGGCCTCCGCCGAACCGGCCTATGCCGGCATCAAGGGCCTCGACCTGTACCGGCGGCTGCTGGTGATGGTGCCGGTCTCGGCGGATGACGCCTATGTCGTGGACATCTTCCGCGTGCGTGGCGGCGCCATGCACGACTGGACCCTCGAGGGCGACGCCGACCGCGACACAGTGGCCGACTGCACCGTGCCGCTGGCGGGCAACCGCAGGTGGCTGCTGGAGGAGGGGGAGGCGTGGCAGGAGCCGACACTGGAGGGCTCCCGGCACAATGCCTACGGCATGGTGCGCGACGTGCAGGAGGGCGCGAGCGAGGGGAGCTTCGAGGTCCGCTTCACCGAGGCCGAGGGCGGGCCACGGGGCCTGCGGAGCTGGATCAGGGCCGGCGGGGCCTGCCAGGTGCTGCTGGGCCGCAGCCCCTCGGTGCGCCGCATGGGCCAGGGTACGTCCGGGGACATGCGCAAGGCCTATGACTTCTGGATGCCCAAGCTGATCGTGCGCCGCAGCGGCCCGGACCCGCTGCTGAGCGCCTTCGCCGCGGTCCACGAGCCGTATGCCGGCGCCGGCTTCATCAAGCGCGTCAAGCGCCTGGCCGTGACACCCGATGACGGGCTGGCCGTGGCGCTGCAGATCGAGCACGCCTCCGGCACCGACACGATTATCAGCGCGCCGCCAGGGGCGACCCGCGAATACGCCACCGAGACAGGCGTACGCCTGACGGGGCGGCTGGGGGTCGTCCGGCAGGCGCAGGGCAGGATTGCCGGCGCGTGGCTCATTGACGGGGCCAACCTGGCCGGACCGAACTGGGAGATCACCGCCCGCGATGCCGCCTACGACGGCGAGATCAGCGCGACCGTGCCGGCCGGTGAGGGCGGCCAAGACATGGCCTTCGCCACCAGCGCCGTGCTGCCCGAGGGCAGCGTCCTGGCCGGGCGGTGGCTCATCGCCACCTATGCGGGTAATACTACTGAGGGCTATGAGGTCAAGTCGGTCAGGCGCGAGGCGGGCCGCACTCTCATTCTCCTGGCCGACGACCCGGCGGTGCGCATCGCCGACGGGAAGGCCGAGGAGACGTGCTTCCCACACCGCAAGTTCGCCGGGCCAGTGCGCTTCCACATCGCCGGTGTCGCTGCCCTGGCCGCGCAGAGCAACGGCCCGCTGCAGGCGCAGGTGACCTCACCCACGGAGTTCAAGCTCCCACAGTAGCAGCGCAATTCATTGCGCTCACTGGGCGCGATGAATCGCGCCGCTACAGTGCGTATTGTGTATATGGACACATCAGACTGCGACATGAATGGGTCAGTGACTGAAGAGGCTGGAACGGGCCGGAGCGAGCGGGCACCGCGTGTGCTGCTGGCGCTGGTGCTGGCGGCGTACCTGGCGCTGGCCGTGCGCCTGCTGGTGCTGCTGCCCCTGTGGGGCGCGGTGCAGGATGAGCCCATCCACTTCGGCTACGCCAAGGTCCTGGCGGTCAGCGGCAAGCTGCCGGTGATCTCGATGGAGCAGCCCCGCGATGTCTGGGAAGCCTACAGCCTCCCCAGCGCCGGCGACACGGCGCACCATCCGCCGGGCTACTACTTCGTCGTCTCCCTGGTGCTGCGGCTCTTCGCGCATGCCTCGCTGACGGCGCAGAACTACGCCGCGCGCGGCACCTCGACCCTCCTGGGCCTGGTGGCGCTGCTGTTCATCCACGGGGCGCTGCGACGGCTCCTGCCGGGCCGGCCGGGCCTGACGGTCGCCGCCCTCGCGGTCATCGCGCTGTTCCCGCATTGGCTGATGGTCTGTGCCATCATCCACCCGGAGGCGTTCGGGGCAGCAGTCGGCTCGGCGATGCTCTGGGCCCTGGCGCTGGTCCGCGAGCAGCCATCGCGGTGGCAGCGCGTGGCCCTCGTCGGCCTCCTCGCCGGGCTGCTGGCTCTGGGCAAGATGACGATGCTGCCGTTCTGCCTGGCGGCGGCAGTGACCGTGCTCGTGCTGCAGAGTCGTCACGGGCTGCCATGGCGCACGCGTGTGGCGCACCTGGCGCTACTGGGCGGGGTGGCGGCGCTCGTGTGCGGCTGGTGGTTCGTGCGCAACGTGCTCCTGTACGGGCAGCTCATGCCCAGCTCTGACCTGATCCTGGGCACGACGATGCACACGCGGCTCTTCCTGCGTGACGGCTCGCAGGACATGGTCGCCTTCCTGCTCATCCCGCAGGGGCAGGCCCGTTACCAGTTGGCGATTGCCGGCGCCTTCCGGTACTTCTGGTGCCCCGGCGACTGGCTGCCCCCGGCGGTGCGTCCGGTGATGTACAGCCTGGGCGGGCTGATCTGGCTGACCGTGCCGGTCGGCCTGTGGGTGGGGCTGCGCCGCCGACAGGCGGACCTGACCGCGCTGTGGCGGCCGTTCGTGCTGCCCTTCCTGGGGGCGCTGGCGTTGCTGTACTTCATGTACTTGCGCTGGACGGTGCTCGTGGCCATCCAGGCCCATGCGGAACTGGGCCGGTGGCTGATGCCGCAGATGGGCAGCCTGGCGCTGATGTGGACACTGGCGGCGCAGGGGCTCGCGGGGCGACGGGTGACCGCGGTGCTCGCAGTGCTCGCCGGCTTCCTGCTCGTGTGGGATGTGCTCGCCATGTTCCACATCGCCACGGTGCTGATCCCGCTGCACAGCGCCCCGGCGGCGCCCTGAGGCCGGGCAGGAATCGCCGTAACGAGGAGCGAATTCCTCGCACTATGGGCCGCGCGCCGGCCCGTCAACCGCCGCGACCAGGAGGGGCAGTCATGGACTTGCTGGCCAGGGACATCATGAACGAGACCGTGATCGCCTGTGTGCCGGAGACGAAGCTGGAGGACGCCGTCCGCACCCTCGCCGAGCATGACATCAGCGGGATGCCCGTGATCAATGCCGCCGGTCGGGTGGTCGGGATCGTGACCGAGGCGGACCTGCTGCTGGCCGACCACCTCAAGCCGCCACTGATGAAGACCGCCCTGTTCGGGGTCTATGTGCTGCGGGAGAGTGTGATGGAGCGCATGGCCGAGGCGCGAGGGCTGCGCGTGGACGACGTCATGACGCGGCATGTCATCACCTGCGGCCCGGACACGCCGGTAGATGATGTCGCGCGCATCCTGCACGACAGGAAGATCAACCGGGTGCCGATCGTGGACGAGGCGGGGAAGCTGATCGGGATCCTGTCGCGGGCCGACATCATCGAGGCGATGGCGCACCCGAGATAGGGCGTCGTGGGGCGGTGAGAGAGGAGGCTGGGAGAGATGTGGAGGGCCAGGAAGACAATCTGCCACTTTCGTCCCGGAAATCGCCGTGGGTGTCTTGACAGGCTACTTGGGTTGTGCGATACTCCACGCGGCCGGACCACCGGACAACCTGTCGGAAAGCTCTCAGCGCGGGCCATACTGTCCCGCGCTAAATATTGGGCCGAGCTTGTGACTTTTTTCACAATGTAGCGGCCCGACCTTCCCGCGAACCCGCGCCCACCCCGGCGCACTCAGTAGTCAGGTGAACGATATGGCTGACGTTACCCTCACCATAGACGGCATCGAGGTTACGGTGCCGCAGGGCACTACCATCATGCAGGCCGCCGACCAGGTCGGCATCCGCATCCCGCGCCTGTGCTATCACCCGCGTCTCTCCATGGAGGGCGCTTGCCGGGTGTGCCTCGTGGACGCGGGGCTGCGCAACCTGGTCGCCTCGTGCTGCTACCCGGCTGAGAACGGGATGAACGTCAAGACCCACACCCCCGAGGTCCTGCGCCTGCGCCGCGACATCGTGGAGTTGCTGATTGACAACCATCCCGAGGACTGCAACTCGTGCGAGCGCGACGGCAACTGCGAGCTGCAGCGGCTGGCCGCGTCCATGGGCATTCGCGAGCGCGTCTTCGCCGGCTCCCGCAAGCGCTATGACAAGGACCTCTCCGGCCCGGCGATCCTGCGCGACCCCGAGAAGTGCGTGCTGTGCGGACGCTGCGTGCGGATGTGTGGCGAGGTCCAGGAAGTCGCGGCGCTGGGTCAGGTGCGGCGCGGCTTCCACACCGTCGTCGCCCCGGCGCACGAGGGTCCCATCAGCGAGAGCGTCTGCGTCGGCTGCGGCCAGTGCGTCAATGTCTGCCCGACGGCGGCCTTCCTGGAAGTGGACGGCACGCAGGACTTCCTGAAGGCCATCGAGGATCCCGACACCATCGTCGTCTCGCAGATGGCCCCGTCGGTGCGCGCGGCCATCGGTGAAGTCTTCGGCTACACCCCGGGCGAGTGCTGGGAAGGCGAGTCCTTCGCCGCCATGCGCCGCATGGGCATTGACTACGTCTTCGACACCCAGTTCGCGGCCGACCTGACGATCATGGAAGAGGCCGCCGAGTTCGTCGAGAAGTTCAAGGCGGGGCGGCTGCCCAACATCACCTCCTGCTGTCCGACGTGGGTGAAGTTCTGCGAGCAGTTCCACCCCGATCTCCTCCCGCTGCTGTCCACCGCGAAGTCCCCGATGAGCATGCAGGGCGCCGTGGTCAAGTCGTACTTCGCCGAGAAGCTGGGCGTGGATCCCAGCCGCATCTTCTCGGTAGCGATCATGTGCTGCACCTGCAAGAAGGCCGAGGCGCAGCGCCCCGAGTTGTTCGTGGGCGACCTGCCCGCCGTGGACACGGTGCTGACCACGCGCGAGTTCGGCTGGCTCATCAAGCACATGGGCATTGACTTCCTGCACCTGAAGCCCGAGGCGCCGGACCATCCGCTCGGCGACTCCACCGGCGCGGCGGTCATCTTCGGCGCCACCGGCGGCGTGACTGAGGCCGCCCTGCGCACGGCGTACTGGATGATCACGGGCGAGGACCTCTCGCCGGTGGCCCTCGAGTTCCTGCCCGTCCGCGGGCTCAAGGGCGTGCGCGAGGCGACGATCAACGTGGCCGGCAGCGATCTGAAGATCGCGGTCGCCAGCGGTTTGGCCAACGCCAACGAGGTGCTCGCGAAGCTGAAGTCCGGCGAGATCCACTACGACTGGATCGAGGTCATGGGCTGCCCGGGCGGCTGCATCGGCGGCGGCGGCCAGCCGTATGCCGGGGCCAACGCCGTGCCGCTGGACGAGTGCCTGCTGCAAAAGCGCGGCGAAGCGCTCTACGCGCTGGATGGCGACCGGACCCTGCGCTGCTCGCACCACAACCCCGACATCCAACGGCTCTACCGCGAGTACCTGGGCGAGCCGCTGGGCCACAAGTCGCACGAACTGCTGCACACGTATTACTACCCGCGGCTGCCCATGGGTGTGCGGCCGCAGGAGGCGCAGATCTAAAGATGCGTTACCAGCGCGATACTCTGGAACGGCCCGAATGGTGGCGGCAGCTCGACGAGTACATCGCCGAGCAGAAGCAGCGCAATGCCCAGCATGTGCAGAGCGCCCTGATCCCGGTGCTGCATCACGTGCAGGACACCTTCGGCTACGTGCCGGCCAAGGCCATCAACCATGTGGCCCAGCAGCTCGGCGTGCCGACCGCGTATGTCACCGGCGTGGCGAGCTTCTACTCGTACTTCTCGCTCACGCCCAAGGGTGTCTTCACCATCAGCGTGTGCCTGGGCACGGCGTGCTATGTGCGCGGCAGCCAGGCAGTGCTGGACGAACTGTGCCGGCAGCTTGACTGCAAGCCGGGCGAGACGACCGCCGACGGCCTCTTCACAGTCAAGGAGGCGCGCTGTCTGGGCGCCTGCGGGCAAGCGCCCGTGATGATGGTCAACGACGTGGTGTACGCCAAGGTGACCCCCGAGCAGATCCCGGGGATCCTGGCGCACCTGACCGCCGAGGCCCAGCAAGAGCCGACTCTCGCACCGGCCTAGCGGCCACCGCCGAGCCGAGCCGCTGCGCTCGTGGGACTATGGACATTCCGCTGCGCACTCGACTACAGGTTGGCTTTCTGGGCGTAGCCCTCGTGGGCGCCGCCCTCACTGCCGCCGGGGTGTGGCTGCTCGGCGGACAGTGGCACGGTGTGGGGGAAGGCCACCTGCCGCTGGGAGTCGTGTTGCTCAGCACGGTCCCCACGCTCATCATGGGCCTGGTGCTGGCCGGGGTGTTGGCCAACCGCCTCACCCGACGCATCCGGCTGGTGACCGGGGCCGCCGAACAACTGGAGCAGGGCAACCTGGAGGCGCGCGTACCGCAGCCGGCACACGCCGACCAGGACGAGTTGCGGCGGCTGCAAGTCATCTTCAACGAGATGGCGGCGGCTCTCCAGGAGCGCGACGATGAACTCCGCCAGAGCCACCAGCAACTGGCCGAGACGACCGAGCAGTTGCAGCAGTGGAACGCAGACTATCTGAGCACCCTGGCATTCATCACACACGAGCTCAAGAACCAGATCGCCTCGGCGAAGCTCAACCTGCTGGCCGTCCGCGACGGCTACGTCGGGGAGCTGAACCCCGACCAGCATGAGACGCTGGACGATGTGGTGCACACCGTCCACCGCACCGAGGACATGCTGCGCAACTACCTGAACCTCTCGCGCATCGAGAAGGGCGAGTTGCAGGTGCGGACGCGGCCGGTGCGGATCGGGAACGAGGTCGTCGCGCCCGTACTCCGGGAGCTGAAGGGCCGGTTCCACGAGCGGAACATGCACGTGGAGACCGATCTGTCGCCCGACCTGGTCACGCTGGGGGACCCGACGCTGCTGCAGACGGTGTATGAGAACCTGCTCACCAACGCCGCCAAGTACGGCCGCGACGGGGGAACGGTCAAGCTGTGGGGCCGCCCGGTGAACGGGATGCTCGAGATGCACGTGTGGAATGAGGGCCCGGGGGTGGCCCCGGAGCAGTTGGGCGAGTTGTTCGGCAAGTTCTGCCGCCTGGCGCCCCCGGGCGAGGAAGCGCGGGGCACGGGACTGGGCCTGTTCATTGATCGGGAGATCGTACGCCGGCATGGGGGCGAGATTCACGCTGAGAGCCAGTATGGGGAATGGATTGACTTCGTGTTCACCCTCCCCCGACCGGACGAGATCTTGGCACCGCCGCCGGCCGCATTCTGAAGCCCTGTGAGGGGTATGACGACATGAGCGACAAGCGCAGAGTACTGCTGGTAGATGATGATGTGGACTTCCTGGAGGCCAACCGTGTGGCCCTGGAGGCCCGGGGGTTCGAGGTGCTGACCGCCTCCGACTCGCGCCATGGTGTCGAAGTCGCCACCAGGGAGCATCCCGACCTCATCATCATGGACCTGATGATGGAGCGGCTCTATGCGGGCTTCTCGGCCGTGCAGGCCCTGGCGGCCCACGAGGCGACCGCGGAGATCCCCGTCATCATGGTGTCGGCCGTGACCACCGAGACCGGGTTCCGCGTGGACGACAAGGAGCAGCGGCCGGAGTGGCTGCGGGTCGTCGAGTTCATCAACAAGCCGATCGATCCCCTGGCGCTGGCGGACAAGGCCAGCGCCATCGTGGGTGCCTAGTAGCCACAGCAGTACGGTCGCGCCCGCCCCGCCCGCGGCGCGCACAGAGAGGATTCCGGAGATGACCGCTCAGCAGAGCTTGCAGCAACTGGTGGAGGCCGTCGCACCCCAGGTCCAGGCGCGGGCCGGCAAGATCGAGGTCTTGTTGGGCATCGCCACCTGCTCGCTGGCCGGAGGCGCCGACAAGACCCTCACGGCCCTGCAGGAAGCCCTGGACGCCAGCAGCGTGAAGGACCGCCTCGACTTCCGGCAGGTCGGATGTGTGGGCCGGTGCAGCCTCGAGCCGCTGCTGGAGATCCGCCGCCCCGGCGAGCCGCCGCGCCTGTACGTCCAGGTGGACGCCGAGCGCGCCCGCGAGATCGTCAAGCGCGATCTGGGCGGCGGCGAGGCCATCCGCGAGTGGCTGATTGACGGCGGCGAGACGCCGTCCGTCGCCCCGGCCGGCGAAGACGAGATCATCAACCGCTTCACGCGCGATTACCCGCACCTGGACTTCTTCAGCCGGCAGTTCCGCGTGGCCCTGCGCAACGTCGGCCGCATTGACCCCGAGAGCCTCGATGACGCCCTGTCGGTCGGCGCATACGCCGGGCTGGCCAAGGCGCTCGACGAGATAGCCCCGGACGAGGTCATCGCCACGATCAAGGCCTCCGGCCTGCGCGGTCGGGGCGGCGCGGGCTTCCCCACGGGCATGAAGTGGGAATTCACCCGCAAGGCTGCTGGCGACCTGAAGTTCGTCGTCTGCAACGCTGACGAGGGCGACCCGGGCGCCTTCATGGACCGCAGCACACTGGAGGGCGACCCCCATGCGGTGCTGGAGGCCATGGCCATCGCCGGGCACGCCATCGGCGCCAACCAGGGCTACATCTACGTCCGCGCTGAGTACCCGCTGGCCGTCAAGCGCCTGAACATCGCGCTGGCCCAGGCCCGCGAGCGCGGCCTGCTGGGCCCGAAGGTGCTGGGCACCGACTTCGCCTTTGACATCGAGCTGCGGCTGGGCGCCGGGGCCTTCGTGTGTGGTGAGGAGACGGCACTGCTGGCCTCCATCGAGGGCAAGCGCGGCATGCCGCGCCCGCGCCCGCCGTTCCCGGCCAACAAGGGCCTGTGGGGCAAGCCGACGGTCATCAACAACGTCGAGACCCTCGCCAGCATCGCGCCGATCATCCTCAAGGGCGCCGAGTGGTATGCCTCCATCGGGACCGAGACCTCCAAGGGCACGAAGGTATTCGCCCTGGCCGGCAATGTGGTCAACACCGGCCTGGTGGAAGTCCCGATGGGCATGACGCTGCGCGAGATCATCTTCGACATCGGCGGCGGCATTCCCGGCGGCCGGCAGTTCAAGGCCGCGCAGACGGGCGGACCCTCCGGTGGCTGCCTGCCGGCGGAGTATCTGGACACCCCCATTGACTACGAGTCGCTGCGCGCAGCCGGAGCCATCATGGGCTCGGGCGGCCTCATCGTCATGGACGACGGCAACTGCATGGTGGACATCGCCCGCTTCTTCCTGACCTTCACCCAGGACGAGAGCTGCGGCAAGTGCACCCCGTGCCGCGAGGGCACGATGCGCATGCTCGAGATCATGAAGCGCATCACCTCCGGCCGCGGCGAGGAGCGCGACTACGAGCGGCTTGAGCGCCTGGGCAAAGCCTGCACGCGCGGCGCGCTGTGCGGCCTGGGGCAGACCGCCCCCAACCCGGTGCTGAGCACGCTCCGCCACTTCAAGGACGAGTACGAGGCGCATATCAACGAGGGGCGCTGCCCCGCCCACAAGTGCGCGGCGCTCGTGCACTATGTCATTGACCCCGAGAAGTGCGTGGGCTGCGGTCTGTGCCGGCGCAACTGCCCGGTGAGTTGCATCAACGGCGAGCCGCGCCAGCCGCACGTCATTGACGACCAGGCGTGCGTGCGCTGCGGCACGTGCTTCGACGTCTGCCGCTTCGGCGCGATCCGGCGCGACTAGGCGCACCACGCAGATGATGTTGACAGCGGGCTGGCCTTCGGAGCCAGCCCGTTGCGTTGTCGGCGGCCCTTGCCAGTGGGGAGGGGAAGCAACAGGTGGCGAGGAAGGGGCCAGGCCAGGGACCCTCTGATCTACACCGGGTCACAAGCCCACTGCGCCGGCGCCGCAGGGATGCACGATGCCAGAAGCTACCGCCAGCACAGCCCAAGTGACCCCCGTCCCGGCGCCGTCGGCGGCACGCCCCACGCACCAGATTCTGGTGCTGGATGACGAGTCCGGGATCCGGCGCGGCTGCCAGCGCGTGCTCGTCGCCGAGGGGCACGAGGTCTACAGCGTCGAGTCGGTGGAGCAGGCCCTGGAGACGCTGCGCCAGCATCCCGACATCGAGGTCGCGCTGGTGGACCTGCGGATGCCCGGCGGCCCGCCTGAGGCGCCGGACATGGGCGGGATGACCTTCCTGGCCGCCGCCCGCGACGAAGCCCCGCTGCTGGTGTGCAACGTCATCACGGCCTACGCGACCATCGAGACGGCCATGGAGGGGAGCCGGCGCGGGGCCTACGACTTCCTCGCCAAACCCTTCACCCCCGACGACCTGCTGCGACTGGTGAACAAGTCCCTGGAGCGGTCGCGCCTGCTGCGCGACCACCAGCGACTGGTATCCGAGCGCGAACGGCGCCTGCTGCAGCTCGCTACCGAGCAGAGCCGCCTGCGCGGCATCGTCAACTCCATGGCCGACGCCGTGCTGGTATGCAACGCCGACGACGAGCTGGTCCTCTACAACCCGGCGGCGCTGCGCGTCATGCCCGCCCTGGCGCCCGGGCGGGAAGCCTATCCCCTCGCTGAGGTGCTGCAGTCCCCCGAACTGCTCGAACTAGTCCACGAGGCGGAGGCGAGTCACGGCCGCCTGTCGCGCGAGATCCAGTTGCCGGAGGCCCTGGGCGCCCAGTGGGTCTTGGCCAACGTGGCCCCGGTGGCCGAGGAGCAGGGCGCAA
Organism: bacterium; assembly: GCA_021372615.1. Lineage (NCBI taxonomy): Bacteria > bacterium. Next base: position 18,769 of record JAJFUB010000143.1, read on the forward strand.
CCTTCCTGGGCACTGTGACCGTGCTGCGCGACATCACCGAGCTGCGGCGCGTCGAGCAGGTGAAGGCGCAATTCGTCAACATGGTGGCGCACGAGCTGCGGGCGCCCCTGTCGGCCATTGATGGCTACTTGTCGGTGCTGTACGAGGGCCTTGTGCCCTCGGTGGCCAAGCAGCGGGAGATGATCGGGCGGTCGCGCCAGCGGCTGCGCGCCCTACTCGACCTGGTGAGCGACCTGCTCGACGTGGCCCGCATGGAGGCCGGAACGGTGCGGCGGCAGATCCAGCCCCAGGAACCGGCGGCCATTGTGGGCGACGTGGTCGAACTGATGGCGCCCTCGGCCGCGCAGGCTCAGGTGCGGCTGGAGAACCAGGTGCCGGCGGGCCTCCCGCGCATCGAGGCCGACCGCGAGGAGTTGGTCCGGCTCTTCACCAACCTGCTGAGTAATGCCATCAAGTACAACCGGCCGGGCGGGATGGTCAAGGCGTATGCCGTGGCCGAGGGGCCGTATGTCCGCTTTGATGTGGCCGACACCGGCGTAGGCATCAGCCCCGAGGGTCTGCAGTCGCTGTTCTCCGAGTTCTTCCGGGAGAAGCGCCGCGAGACCGCGCAGGTCACGGGCACCGGCCTGGGCCTGAGCATCGTCAAGCGCATCGTGGACTTCTACCATGGGCGGATTGACGTGAAGTCCAGGGAGAACGAGGGGTCCACGTTCAGCGTCTGGCTGCCCCAGCAGCACGACTCGTCAACGCAGGCGGGCGAGGCCGCCACGGGTGACGCGACATGACGCCCATGACTGACCGGGAGCTGCGCGAACTGGTTGTGGCGGAGGGGCCGGCGGCGGCGGAGCTGCGCGCCGAGGCCGACCGGGTGCGCCGCGAGACCGTCGGCGACGACGTCTACCTGCGGGGGATTGTCGAGTTCTCCAGCCACTGTCGGTGCGACTGCGAATACTGCGGCCTGCGTATCAGCCACCGTGATCTCGCGCGGTTCCGCATGACCCCGGCGCAGGTGGTGACGGCGTGCCGCGACATCGCCCGGTTCGGGTTCGGCACGGTCGTGCTGCAGTCCGGCGAGGATCCCTGGTGGACAACGCGCCGCGTGGCGGATCTGGTGACAGCCATCAAGGAGGAGACACCGCTGGCGGTGACGCTGTCGCTGGGCGAGCGGGACACGTCGGACTACCGCCGGTGGCGCGAGGCCGGGGCGGACCGGTACCTGCTCAAGCACGAGACGGCGAACCGCGAGCTGTACGAGCGGCTGCACCCCGGCGCTTCGTACGACCGGCGTCTGGCCTGCCAGGACGCGCTGTTTGACCTGGGCTACCAGGTCGGCTCCGGCTGCATCGTGGGCCTGCCGGGGCAGACGCCTGACGTCCTGGTGGAGGACCTGCGGCTGATCGAATCGCGCGGCTACCACATGTGCGGCCTGGGGCCACTGATCCCCCACCCGGCCACGCCACTGGGGGCGGTACCCGTCGGGTCGGTCGAGACGAGCCTGAACATGATGGCGCTGGTCCGGCTGCTGGTGCCCGATATCATGTTGCCAGCCACCACGGCGCTGGAGACCGCCGAGCCCGGAGCGCGCGTGCGCGCCCTGCAGGGCGGGGCCAACATCCTCATGCCCAACCTCACCCCCCGCCGGTTCGCCAGCTTCTACGACATCTACCCCGGCAAGAAGGCACCCCAGCTCACCCTCGCTCAGGAAGTCGAGCGGACGCTGGCGATCGCGCGGGCCGCTGGCCGGCCGGTCGGGTCCGGGCCCGGTCACAGCCGGCGCACTTCCTCAGGGACCTGAAACCAATCGCGCGTTCGGCTGTCCAAGAAGGCAGCCAGGACGACCTCAGGGGCGCGAGAGCCGTATCCAGGGCAAGAAACTGCGTTGTAATTCGCTGTCGTTTGTGATAACGTGTGCGTTTTGAGGGTGGAGCGTCGCCATCTGCGCCGGCACTCAGGGAAACTAGGACACCTGTGAGCCCAACAGATGATGCCGTCCCTCCCTTGAATAGGCTGGCGGGTCGAGACAGCCGGCTCGTCGGCCTGGTGTGTGCGGTAGGCAGCTTGAGACAAAGCACAAGTGATGGGAGGCGTACGACATGAAGTCGCGATTGGTTGTAGCCGTACTCGTCTGTGTCGTGCTGGCCAGCGGTGTGTGGGCGCAGCAGATTGCTAGCGTCTCGACGCGGGCCATTGGGATGGGTGGCGCTGGCATTGCCGTAGCCGATGACGCCGCTGCCTGGTTCCAGAACCCGGCCGGTCTGGCCACGCTCGGCGTGCCGGTCAAGGAAGGCAACGAGTACGGGAATGACCTGTACTTCGCCTATGCCAGCGCTGGCGACTTCGATGGCTGGGGCCTGAGTTGGTCCGGCTGGAAGCCGTCCGAGCGGCTCGGCTTCGGCGCGGGCTACGCCTCGGCGGATGACCTGGCCGACGTCTTTGGCGCCGGCTTTGGCGCTGGCCTCAAGGACATCCCGCTGAGCGCGGGCATCAATGTCGCGTCCGTGGACCCCGATGGTGGCGACGAGCACACCATCCTGAACCTCGGCCTGCTCTACAAGTTGGACCTGGGCGAGGGCAAGGACCCGCTGCGCCTCGGCCTGACCGTTGTCGACCTCGCGGACGAGTTCGAAGTCGGCCCGTTCTGGAATGCCGGTCTCGCCTGGAAGCCCGTTGCTGACCTCCTGATCGCGGTTGACGTCTGCGATCTCACCGAAGAGATGGGCGACGCCACGATCAGCGGCGGCGCGGAGTACAGCTTCGGCGAGGCCAAGGAGTGGAAGCTGCGCGCTGGTCTGCTCGACACGAGCACCGTCGCCGGCCTGATGGGCGGCGACGACGAGCACAAGTTCACCGCCGGTGTTGGCTACCAGGCCAAGAACTGGCGCGCGGACTTCGGCTATCTCGACATCGAGCCGGACGCGCTGTGGACCCTCGGCGTGGGCGTGAACCTGTAGTTCAACCTGGACTCACCAAGTGAAAGCAGGGCCGCTCGCTGTCAGCGGCCCTGCTTTTTTGTGCGCTGCCGGGGACCGTCAGCCGGCCAGCAGCCGACTGCACTCCAGGCACAGAGCCAGGGTGCTGCGCCCGGTGGCCAGATCGCACTGCGGCCCGCCGGCGCCCAGGATCTCATCCAGGAAACTCTCGGCGTCCTCGTCCTGGGAGGTGTCTGGCGGGGGGGTCATCTCACCGGTCTCGCCCCCCTCATTGACCGTCACGATCAGCCCGCCCTCGCTGTTGAAGCCCACCCAGCCGTCGCTGGTCACGATCGTGCCCATGTACGAGGGCTTGTCGGCAAAGCCCATGGCGAACTCTACTGTGCCCACGAGCCCGCCCTGCCATTGCATCATCACCGTCGCCCAGACTTGGCCGTCCCGCTCGGCACCATGGGCGTCCAGGCCGTCCGGGTCGCCGAAGAAGTCCACGAACTGGTCAATGAAGTGGATGTGCAGCGCACAGAACATGTCGCCCCGCAACTCGGGCTGCACGTACCAGCCCGCGCCACCGTAGTAGCGGTAGTAGGCCGCCCGCGGCTCGCCCAGACCCTGCAGCGCCTCCTTCATCGTGCGGTGCAGGCTCTCGGCGCGCGGGGTCAGGGCGTGGTGGAGGATCAGGCCCCGGGAACGCGCCAGGTTGACCAACTCGTCGTACTGGGCGAGCGAGTTGGTCAGCGGGTACTCGCACAGGACGTGCTTGCCGGCGAGCAGCGCCTGCTTCACGTGGGCGTAGTGCAGCGTGTTGGGCACGCTGATGACGACGGCATCCACGTCCGGGTCGCTGGCGATGTCCTCAGCGTGGGCCACCAGACGGATGTCCTTCTCGGGCACCGCCTCGGCCAGCCGGCGGATGTCGCGAGCGCAGGCCACCGTGACCGTCGAGCGGGCGTTCACGAAGAACTGCTGCACCCGTCGCTTGCCCATGCCCCCGGACGCGCCGATGACACCCACTCGCACCTGCTCACTCATCTGCCGTACCTCCCTTCGCACCCAGAGGCGGAGCATTTCCACCGCCTGGCTAAGTCCACCTCTCACGGCGCCCAGGTCGTCCCCGAACACACCTCTACCGGCCCACTGCGGGCCGTGGTGACCGCCCTCCCGGCACAGACTTTTATGACATCGCGTTTCATATTTCGCCACACTGGGTAAAGTATGTTCGATTGACAGATTAGACGCACATTCGCATAATCACACCGTAGCACCCATAGGTCAGGCTAACATGGCCCTTCGGGGGGCCATTGAAGCCGGGTCAGCCGATGCGACCACCCCCCGGGACGCGTGCTGATCCGTTTTTTTTGCCCTCGTGCCGAAGAATATAACGTAACTATACAGCAGTGTACCTAGGCACTGCCCCACCCACTTCCCACCCCCCGTACGCCTAACGCAGGTCAGCCCCGCCCCCTTGCGGAATGGACACCCATCGTCCCTATACACACGTGCGCCAGGAGCCCCATTGTGTCCCAGCTCAAGTTCGGCGTCGTCGGCGCCGCCGGCCGTGGCGCCAGCTTCTTCAGCGCCATCAACGGCAACCCCCATGCCCGCGTCGAGGCCCTGTGCGACCTCAACGAGCCAGGCCTGGCCGACACTGCCGCCCGCGTCGGCGTTACCCAGACCTACACCGACTGCGCCCAGATGCTCGACGAAGCCGGCCTGGACGCCGTCATCGTCGGCACTCCGATGCCGCTGCACGCCTCACAGGCGGTGATGGCGCTGGAGCGCGGCGTCCATGTCATGTCCGAGGTGCCCGCGTGCGTGTCGGTGGAGGAGGCGCGCCAGCTCGTGGCGGCCGTGCGCGCGAGCAGGGCCACGTACATGATGGCCGAGAACTACTGCTACATGCGGCCCAATGTACTGGTGAAGGCCATCGCCCGCGCCGGGCTGTTCGGCGAGATGTACTTTGGCGAGGGCGAGTACCTCCACGAACTAAAGGGCCTCAACGAGATCACCACCTGGCGGCGCAAGTGGCAGACGGGGATCAATGGCTGCACCTACCCGACCCACAGCCTCGGGCCGGTGCTGCAGTGGATGGACGAGCGCGTCACCAGCGTGATGTGCACGGGCTCTGGCCACCACTACCGCGACCCGCGCGGAGACGAGTATGAGAACGAGGACAGCATCACGATGCTGTGCCGCACCTCGGGCGGCGGGCTGATCCAGATCCGCGTGGACATGCTGTCGAACCGCCCGCACAACATGACCTACTACTCACTACAGGGGACGACGGGATGCTACGAGGCGGCGCGCGGACTGGGCGACCAACCGAAGATCTGGCTGGCCGACCGGTCTGAGAAGGTGGAGTGGCTACCCCTGGAGAGCCTGGCCGAGGAGTTCCTGCCCCAGGAGTGGCTGCACCCGACCGAGGCGCAACTGCAGGCCGGGCATGGCGGCGGAGACTACCTGGAGGTGCAGGACTTCGTGCGCAGCATCCGCGAGAGCACGCCGCCCCCCATCGGCATCCATGAGGCCCTGGACATGACGCTGCCGGGGCTGGTCAGCCAGCAGTCCATCGCACAGGGCGGGGTGTGGGTGGCGGTGCCGGACTCGAGGCAGTGGTAGGGGGGGAAGCATGGACCTGCATCGACAGTCGCTCTGGGCGCTCGGGCTGGCCGCGCTGGTCTGCGGCGCCGGCTGCGGCCATCGCGCGCCGGCGGGAGAGCCGACCGAGCAACAGAGCGTCGTCTATGGCATCGCCGCCGGGGAGGAGCTGACGCTTGACGTCTACCCGGTGGCCACGCCGGGTCCCCATCCGGCCTGCCTGCTGATCCACGGTGGCGCCTGGAGTGCCGGCAGTCCGGCGAGCGAACGGGGCCTCGGACAGGCTCTCGCGCAGCGGGGCGTCGTCTGCTTCGCGGTGGAGTACCGCCTGGCTCCGGAGTACCGCTATCCGACGCAGGTGCAGGACTGTGCCCGCGCGGCGCGGTGGGTGCGGGCGCATGCGGCCGAGTACGGCGTGGACGCCGACCGCCTGGGGGCGTGGGGCGCGTCCGCCGGAGCGCACCTGGCGCTGATGCTCGGGACCATGGAGCCGGGCGACTACCAGAGCGCAGACGACCCGAACCGTCAGGTCAGCGGCAAGGCGCGGTGCGTCGTGGACTTCTTCGGACCCGCTGACCTGCGTGGGAGTGCATGCCCGCCGGCGGCGGCGATGTACCTGACCCGGTTCATCGGTGAGCCGCCCGGCGCCGCGCCCGACGAGTACGCCGACGCCTCGCCTGTCACGCACGTGACCAGCGACGACGCGCCGGTGCTACTCGTGCACGGTGAGGCGGACCGGCTCGTGCCTCTGAGCCAGTCGCGGGCCATGGCGGCGGCGCTGGACGCAGCGCGCGTGGAGAACGAGCTGATCGTCGTCAAGCACGCCAGCCACAACCTGCGCGGCGCCACCGGCCCCGACCGCACCGCCGCCTATGACACGGCCGAGCAGTGGCTCGTCCAGCATCTGATCCGTTAGCGTCGTGTCGCGCAGGTTCCTTGCGGCATTGCCGTAGCGCGGGCGGCCCGCCCGCGCGGGCAGGCGAGCCGCCTGCCCTACCGGGCCATTGAGCCTCTCAGTCGGACACAACATTAGCAGACACGACCATGGCGTCCACCCAACCCAACCCGCCAGCTCCAACCCGCCACACCCGACACGACCGGGCCGCGGTCTGGTTTCTGCTGCCCAATGCCATCGGCTTCCTGGTCTTCACCCTCCTGCCGGTGCTGGCGGCCTTCCTGCTGTCCTTCACCCAGTGGGACGCCGTCGAGTCCTGGCGGGGCATTCACTGGACGGGGCTGGGCAACTACCGCGAGATCCTCGGCGTCAGCCGTACGCCCGAGGGGCTGCAGGCTTCCGATGAGCAGTTCTGGAGCACCATGTACAACACGGTGTTCCTGATGCTGGGCATCCCCCTGGGCATGGCGCTGTCGTTCTTCACGGCGCTGCTGATGAACCAGCGCCTGCGGGGCATCACGCTCTACCGCGTGGTGTTCTTCCTGCCCACGGTGTGCTCGGCGGTAGCGGTGGCGATGGTCTGGCGCTGGGTGTACGACGCGGACTGGGGGCTCCTGAACCAGTCGCTGCGGATGGTCGGTGTCGCCAACCCGCCGGGGTGGCTGCTCGACCCATCGTGGGCGAAGCCGGCCCTGATCCTGATGGGCCTGTGGATGGGTGTGGGGGGCTACAACTGTGTGCTGTACCTGGCGGGGCTCCAGAACATTCCGCCGGAGCTATACGAGGCGGCGGACATGGACGGGGCGGGGTGGTGGCAGAAGGTGCGGCACATCACCTGGCCGATGCTGGCGCCGACCACGTTCTTCATCTTCGTCATGTCCATCATCGCCGGCTTCCAGGGCTACTTCGTGTCCATCCACATCCTCACCCGCGGCGGCCCCGCCGGCTCGACCACCAACCTGCTGTACTACATCTACCAGTCGGCCTTCGACCATCAGAAGATGGGCTATGCCTGCGCTCTGGCGATGATCCTCTTCGCCATCATCTTCCTGTGCACGCTGGTGAACTGGAAGTACGGCAAAGAGGCGACGGATGTGAGTTTCTGACGCCGGGGACTGGGGACTGGGAACGGCGGGGGGAAGCCATGCGCCGTTGGGGGCCGGCTATCAGCCGGCCCGCCGTAACTGGGACCGCGGGCGGCTCGCCCGCGCGCATCGAGACCACCATGCGACACTGCCTCGCTGTGCTCATGCTCGCCACTTCCGGGGTCCTGGCCGCGGGGCCGGGGGCCATTGCGCCGTTGGGGCAAGCCTCGCTGCAACTGCCGCGCGGCGATCTGTGCGGCCTGGACGTGTACGATGGCCGTGCCAGGGCCGGCGTGAAGCTCGTCCCCGACGGCCAGGCGTGGCGCTCCGCCGATGGCGCGCTCTCCCTTTCCCTCACCGCGCAGCCCCTCAAGGATCGCACCAACTGGTTCGTGAAGCTGACCAACAACGGGTCAGAGAACGCCTGGCTGCTCCTGCGCGCCTACCGCGCATTCCGGCCGTCGGGAGCGAACTGGAAGTACTTCAACGGCAACTTCTCGGCCACACCCCGGCAGCCGGCCGTGCGCGGTCTGCTGCCCTACACCATGCCCGTGGTGGCGGCATACGACGAGGCGGCAGGAAGCGGGTTGGGCATCGAGCCGCTGCAGATCTTCTCGTACCTGGAGAATGGGATCATCCCCCCGGGCCGGCTGGAAGCCGGCGCTCCTACGGCATTCTACTACGGCGTGAAGCTGGTCGTTGATCCCGGCCGGACCGAGACCGTGCAGTTCGTCACCTTCGGCTTCGATGCCCGCGGCGGCGAGCGCGCGGCCGTGGCGGCTTTCCAGGCACTCTACCCCGCCGCCTTCGCGCCAATCCCCGGCGGCGACCCGCGCCTGCAGACAGCCGGCGAGGCCGGGTCGGCGGCCACATGGTACAAGCCCTCCCCCGAGGCCATCCGGCGGTCCATGACGCGCTGCGACTGGTGCTACGCGCCAGTGAAGATCCCCGGTGACTGGTTCGGCCGGCCGCAGTTCTGGGACAGGTACAACGAGGATGTCACCGACGAGAAGCGGCTCAAAGAGTACTACGGGACCCTCGACCATTACCATGCCTTCCTGAAGGAAACGTTCGACCGTGTCTCAGTGGACCATGGTGTCGCGCCGTACTTCTACATCATCAACTGGGCCTACTATCGCCTGGCCGAAGATGAGTACCGCGACGCGATGGTCAACGACCCGCAGGCCCAGAACCGCATCGGCCCGTGGGTCACGAACAAGGGGCCGGACCATCGCCTGTTCCTGTGGGGGAACAAGGCCGCGGCGCAGTTCCAGCAGGACCTGCGCGACCTCTGGGCCGCCTACCCGCTCTCCGGCTTCGGACATGACGTGACCATGGGCGGTGTGAAGTACCGCGGACCGGCAGTGGCGGCATCGCCGGGCCGCGCCTGGGACGACGAGGGTGAGTACTGCGATGTGAGCGTCTGCATCGCCAAGACCGCCGACTTCATCCACAGCCTGCCCCCCAAGCAGTTCCGCGCCGGCTTCTGGGGCAACGGCGCCGAGCACATCTACAGCATCGCCGTGCGCAGCGACGCCGGCTCGTTCGAGGGCGCCCGCTATGAACTGCCCGGCCTGGACTCGATCAGTCGGTACCGGCGCTACATGCTCGGCAGCAAGGCCATCCAGCTCTTCTCCGGCGACTCGCGCGACCACACCGCCGACTACTACGACGAGGAGAACACCCCTCCCGAAGACATCAAGCTCATGTACCGCCGCATCCAGATCGGGGCGATGCAGGCGTGCCTGAAGTGGGGCGCGTTGCCGTGCTCGGACCTGTCGGCAGGCTGGCAGGAGAGCTGGGAGCTGCACGAGCTGGCCGACCGGGAGCTATATCCCTATCCCTGGCAACTCAAGTGCGCCGCGACGGCCGAGGGACCGGTGGACGTGGCGCAGTACGGCACGGGGACGAACGCACGGTTCGCGGTGATGAACCCGCGCGGCGTGGAGGCGGCGGCGACGTTGCGTGTCGCGACTCCGGCCCTCTATGCCACTGCCGACGGCGCACCGACAGCCAACACGCTGCAAGGGGGGAGGCTGGCGATCTCTCTGAAGCTGCCGCCGGCGGGGACGGTCGTGCTGGTGCCAGTGGCGACGCGGGCAGCCGGCGTGACGGCAGGGACGTGGCGGGCGTCCCGGGTGCAGGACGAGACAGATGGAGTGCGGGTCACGCTGAGTGCCACGCAGGGCCTGCGGCCGGTCCTGCCGCCGGGCTATGGGGTGTGTGCGGATTCGCCCTGGCACTTCGGCCCGAAGGTGTTCGCGGCGACGGAGAAGGCGCTGGTGGGGTTCTTTGACGGCGTCCTACCCCCTGGCCCCTCCCTGAAGGGAGGGGGGAAAGGCAACGGCAGCGGCCACGACCTTCCCGCGATCGTCGTCCGCGCGGACGCTGCGCTGATGGAGCGCAAGTCCGGCGAGGCGGTGCAGGAGTACTTCCGCTTCTACTCCGAGGAAGTGCTCCAGCAGCCGCGCGTGGTGCTGCCTATCGTGGCCGAGCCGACAGCCGGGAAGTTGGTACGCTTCGCCACTGCGTCCGCGCCGGCCATCGGCCTCAACGGCGAGACACTCGTCATCGCCGCGCCCGAGGGGCAGTTGCTCGACACGACGCGGGAGCTGCTGCGCCTCCTGGACCGCAAGTACCCCTTCTACGGGCAGATCGGGCGGTGGGTCCACAAGCGCCCCATCGAGACCGAGCTGCGCAAGAAGCTGGGCCTCGCGGGTGGCACGGTGCTGCGCGACGGGACGGTCCTGACCACGCCGCTGACCGCCGCGCTGTTCCACCCGACGGCCAAGGGGCCGGCGTATGGGATGAGTTGGTAGTTGGGAGTTGGGATGCGACACCTCGTAGCCATCGCAACGGTACTGGTTGGGAGTTCGATCTGGGCCCTCGAGGCCGATGAGCACACGCTCTTCCTGTGCCACTTCGACGGCACGGCCGAGGCGAGCTTCTCGGTCGGTTCGCCACACGCCGAGGGTGTGGCTGGCTTCACCGAGGGGCGACACGGACAGGCGCTGTCAGCGCCGCTGGGGCTGTTGCCCTTCGCGCAGTCGGTCGCGCCGCTGACGACCGGCGTGCAGTACCCCACTGCCGGCAACATCAACCTGCAGCAGGGCACCATCGAGTTGTGGGTCCGCGTCTATGGCGACATCCTGACGACCACCGACAAGTCCCCGAAGCTGCGCTACCTGGTGAGCAGCGGCAAGTACACCGGCGGGAACCACGGCTGCGCCCTCGTGTTGAGTCACTTTGACGGCCAGCCGGGCCAACCCTATATGTTGCTGTGGACGCGCCAGAACGGCAGCGACAAGACGAAGACCTGGTCGGTCAGTTGCCGGCCGAACTGGAAGCCGGGGGAGTGGCACCACGTGGCCGCGACGTACTCGCCCGCTGAGGACCGCCTGTTCGTGGATGGCAAGCAGGTGGGGCGGACAGCGACCGGCGCGGGGATGGACCTGATCGGCGACAACTTCGCGCTCGGCGCGAGCATCTACCACAGCGGCGTGGCTGACTGCGCGATTGACGAGGTGCGCATCTCGGACAACGTGCGCTATGCGAGTGACTTTGCACCCGACTAGCAGCCGCGTGGGCGGGCGTGTCCTCGCACCCGTGATCGGTCTGGAGCGCGCGTGAGGACATGCGCGCCCACGCGACTGGAGCGACATGACAGGTGACAGCCGATGAGTGAACTAGCTGAGCGGTACCGCGACGAGTTCCCGATCCGGGACGACCGCATCTTCCTGGACCACGCGTGCGTATGCCCGCTGCCCCGGCGGACCGTCGAGGTCGCCCGGCAGGTGCTGGACCAGCAGCTTGCGCACGGGGGGAGCCCTGAGAGCTTCAGCACCTGGGGGGAGGGGGTGAGCCGCGCCCGGCACGACGTGGCGAAGCTGATGCGGGCCGCGCCCGAGGAGGTCGCCTTCGTCAAGAACACCACCAGCGGGTTGATGATCGCCGCCGGCAGCATCCCCTGGAAGGACGGCGACAACGTCGTGACCGTGGCGGTGGAGTTCCCGGCCAATGTCTACCCCTGGCTGGCGCTCGAGCGGCAGGGAGTCGAGACACGCTTCGTGGGGCTGCGCGGCGGGCGGCTGGTGATGGACGACCTCATCGCCACCATGGACCGCCGCACCCGCGCCGTGGCCCTGAGCTGGGTGCAGTTCAGCAACGGCTTCCGGGCGGACCTGGGCAAGCTCTCGCAACTGTGCCGCGACCGTGGCTGCTATCTCGTCATTGACGCCATCCAGGGCCTGGGCGCCCTACAGCTTGACCTGTCGCGCTACGCGGTGGACTTTCTGGCCGCCGACGGGCACAAGTGGCTGCTGTCAGTCGAGGGCTGCGGGGTGCTGTATGTGCGGCGGCAGATCCTCGATGACCTGGTGCCCTTCCACATCGGCTGGCTGGGGGTGCAGAATGCCCTGGACTTCCTGGACTACCAGCTCTTGCCGCTGCCCAACGCCCAGCGGTTCGAGGAGGGGAGCCACAACACCGTCGGCATCCATGCTCTGGGGGCCTCGGCCGGCCTGCTCCTGGAGGCGGGGCCGGCGCAGGTGGAGGCGGCAGTCCTGGGTCTGACGGACCTGCTGTGCGCCCGACTGGCCGAGACCGGCTGCGTCGTCTCCTCCCCGCGCACCGGCAACGAGCGCTCGGGGATCGTGACCTTCCAGCACCTGGAGGCGCCCACGGCCGACCTGCTGCGCGCCCTGTGGGACAGCGGCGTGCGATGTGCCGAGCGCGCCGGCTCGGTGCGCTTCTCCCCGCACTTCTACAACGACGAGAGTGAGATCAAGCGCGCGGTGGCGGTCGTCGCCGAGGCCGCAGGGCGGTCGGCAGGTAACCGTTAGACAAACAGCGAACACGATACTGCGGAACACGACAGGAGGGACATGATGCGAACAGCACACGTGATACTGGCCGTGGCATGTGTTCTGGGGTTACTGGCGCTGGCGGGCTGCGGGTGTGGGAAGGTGCGGCAGGCCGCCGAGGTGGCGCGGATGGCGCAGGATGCCCAGGACGGCAAGATGACCGTTACCAACGAGAAGGGCGAGAAGGCGACCATCGAGACGGACAAGACCGGGGAGAAGGGCGGGAAGGTCACCGTCACGACCGACCAGGGCACAACCACCACCGAGGTCGGCACGACCAACGTCTCCGAGAAGGACGTAGGGATTGACTTCTACCCCGGCGCCACCGTGGAGACCAGCGCAGCCGCCACCTCGACCGGCAAGGACAACGCCCAGTACAGCGCCGTCAGTCTCACCACGACGGCCTCCTTCGACGAGGTCGCCAAGTTCTACAAGGACAAGTACGCCAAGGGCAATGCCCTGGTCGAGATGCCCAACAACCTCATGATTACCATCAGCACCGGCGAGAACAGCGGCAAGGTAATCATGGTCACCTCCGAAGAGGGCAAGACGAAGATCGTGATCCACGCCTCCTCCCAGTAGGTCCCGACACCGCGCAGGACGAAAGGCCTCCCCCGACGGGAGGCCTTTCCACTTCTGCACGCCCGTGGCACGCCGCACAGGAGGACAGGATGAGAGCAGGCTTCGCGCAACTCGATGTCACGCCCCCGGTGGGCGTCTACCTCGCCGGCTACCCCGGTCGCGACACGCCCAGCACCGGCGCCGACGACCCGCTGTTCCTGCGTGTCATGGCGCTGGAAGATGAGGCCGGCGAGCGCGTCGTCCTGGTGACCGGCGACTTGCTGAAGCTACCGCGCGATCTGACCTGGCGCACCAAGCTGTGGGCCGAACGCGCGCTGGGCCTTCCCAGCGCCGCGCTCATCATCAACCTCTCCCACACCCACGCCGCCCCGGGGCTCTTCCCGCAGACCTGCTACCCGCAGTGGGGCCTGAACGTGGACTACGTGTGCCGCTTCGAGCAGGCGGTGCGGGACGGCATCGCCGCCGCGCTGGCTGACCTGCAGCCGGCAGAACTGCGCTTCGGCATTCACCAGGCGGACTTCGGCTGCAGCCGCCGCCTGCCATGCGACGACGGCAGCGGCCGGGTGCGCATGGGTGTGAACCCGGATGGCTACTACGACCCCGATCTGCCCGTGTTCGCCTGCCATGTCGACGGCAAGCTGCGCGCCGTGCTGTACTCGTACGGCTGCCACGCGACCTCGAAGTCATCGCTGAACATCAGCGCCGACTGGCCGGGGCAGGTGGCGCAGGGGCTGCAGGCCGCACTGGGGGAGAATGTGATCCCGCTGTTCGCGCAGGGCGCGGCCGGCAGTGTGGCCAACCGCGTGCGCGACTACGGGGGCGAAGGCAAGTACGAGGCCTACTGGCGCGAGGTGGCGGACGGCATCGCGGCCTTCGCGACCTCGGACCGGGTGCAGCCGCTGGCCCTGCAACTGCGCGCGACGGAGAAGGAGTTCGACCTGCCGTACGACATGGCGCGCGTGCCCACGACCGAGGCACTGCTGGAGCTGGCCGACCCGGCCGATGGGCCCGTGCCCGATGAGTACCGCCCGGCCAACCGCATGATCCTGCGGCTGTGGGCGCGGTGGGTGCTGGAGCACCAGCGCGCCGGGACGCTGCCGGAGGCCTTCCGCATGCACCTGACGCGCTGGCAACTGGCCGAGGGGCTGCAACTGCTGGGGATGTCCGGCGAGGTCACGGCCGAGGTGGGCCGGGCCCTCAAGGACCTGTTCCCGCCCGGTCAGACGGTGTTCCTGGGCTACTGCTCATACACCGATGCGTACATCCCGCGTGCGGCGATGCTGCCGGAGGGCGGGCATGAGGCGCTGTGCTCGGTGTTCTTCCACGACCGCCCCGCGCCGTTCACGGCCGAGATTGACGACATCCTCGCACGCGAGGTGCGGTCGCTCGTCGAGGAAAGTTGAGGCGCCCCGTGGGACGGAGGCCGTCAGCGCCGGAGGCGCGGCTCATGCTAGGCGGGCGCGGTAGCGCCCGTCAACCGGGGCCCCTCCTCCCCCTCCGCCAAGAGCCCCGGAGGGGCGACACACGCGACGCGGCCGGAGAAGGGCGGGCGCCAATCGGTCGCGGGGCCCCGCCCCTGCGGGGCACCCCGCGACTCCACCTTGCGCCCGCCATCCCACCCTCCTCTCACCCGCGGTCGGGGACGCGCCAGTTGGCGTGCCAGACGCTGTCTTCGGGCACCGGTTCCTGGCCATCCCACAGGTCCTGCATGGAGCGGAAGTCCTTCAGCGCCGGGCGCACGACCTCGTCCCAGAGCTGCTCGACCCGGTCGAAGGTGCGCAGGCGGTGCTCAGGCTGCACGCGGTCGTACGCGGCCAGCAGCTCCTCCGCTTTCGCGTGCAGATAGCGGATCTCGTCCTCCACCATGCGCTCGCCGGTGCGACGGCTGGACTCGCGGGCGTTGGCCCCGGTCGCGAAGTTGGGGAAGGGCACGGGCTCGGCGGGCAGGCGCGACAGGTCCACGCACTGCGGCTCGAGTGCCCATAGCAGGCTCGTTTCGACCTTCCCCGCGTGGTCGCCGCCGCTCTGGTTGTTGTTGTCGAAGCCCGGGACATTGGCCTCGAAGTCCGGCAGGCCGTACAGGCGCGTGCCGACATGGGGCTGCAGCAGCTCCAGCATGGTCTTGAGGTCCTGCCAGTTGGGGCCATAGTGGCCGGTGACGAAGAGCGCGGCCTTGAAGCCATGCGAGTCGGCGGTGCGAACGTGGTAGCAGACGTTCTTGAAGTGCTGCCAGGGCGGGAGGCTGGTGAGCCACGTCCGCTGCACCTCACCCACGCAGTTGCGTGACCAGACCGCGTAGCCGCTCAGCTCGTGGACGTGCCACATGTCCAGGGGGGCGACGATGCCACCATGCCGCCGGGCCGCGGCGCACGCGATGCCGTGGGCCTTGAGGCCGTCGAGCCCCAGCGTGTCATGCGGGCCGTGCGGCTCGCACAGGCCGTACGTGAAGTAGACGAGCGGGCGCTCGGCGAACGCGGCTTCCAGTTGGTCAGGGAACATGCGCTCCCAGCGGACTTCCCGGTCCATGGTGGGTCACTCCTCAGTAGACTTCCAGCTCGTCGAGAAACAGCCAGTCGTCGGTGGCGGCGGTGCGCCGCTTGGTGAAGCCGAACCGCACCCAGCGTGCCGTCGTGCCGGCGAACGCCACGATCATCGAGTCGTTCACCGCGTCGGCCGTGCGCCCGACCTCGCGCCACGTCTCGCCGTCGGTGCTGACCGACACGGCCATCACATCGGGCCGATAGCCCGGCGCGCCGCAGTTGTGGTGCAGGGCCCAGGCGATCTCCTGGGGCCGCCCGAGGTCCACTGTCACGACGACGGCGATCTCCGCGTCGACCTGCGCCAGACGGTAGCCGTACGACTTGCGGTCGCGGTAGGGTCCGGCGTACACGCCATCGGTCGAGACGCTGTCCCCCGGGTCCGTGAAGGACGGGTGAGGCTGGGGCGACTTCGTGTACTTGCAGCCGCGAGCCTTCGAGGCACCGCCGGTGCGGACCTGCACGGGGTCACTGGCCGGGCCGGTCTGGCCCAGGCCGTTGGCCGCAACCACGCGGTAGTACAGGTCATTGTCCATCGGCAGTTGCAGGTCGAGCCACTGTCCGGTGTGGGTCGTGCCGATGAGGTTGCCCGGGCCCGGCGTGAAGCCGGGTTCGGTGGCGCGATGGACGCGGTGGATGAGGACGCCCGCCTCGGGCACGTCCCAACGCAGCAGCGCGTACGGCGCCCGGCTCGGCTCAGCCCGCAGGCCCGCGACAGCCGACGGCGGCGCCGACAGAGCGGCTTCCACCGCGTCGGCCTCGGCCCGCGCGGCCTCAGCCAGCGGCTTGAGCGTGGGGTCGGGCTGCGCCGGCAGGCTGAGCAGTTTCGGCTGCAGCTCCATGAGCAGCCCCAGCCCCAGCGGACCGCACGACCAGCCCGTCTCGGCGCAGTAGGGCCCCCAGCCGATGTCGGCGCTGCTGCCGAAGTACTCCCAGCGCCCGTAGTCGAAGGCCCGCAGCCACGTGCCGTCATAGAGCGGGTCAGTGTCCGCAAGTTGGATGCGGGCGAGGTAGTCACCCAGGCGGCGATAGGTCTGCCTGATCCGCGGATCGCCGGTGATCTGCGCCGCCAGGCCCAGGTGCAGCAGCGCGAAGCCGGTGCCGTATAGCTGGTCGCTGATCGGGTCGCCGTTCTGCTGGAACACACTGTTCTCGGCGGTGCCGAAGGCGGCGTTGGTGGAGGGGTTGTAGCCGTCCCATTCCTGCATGGCGCCGCAGGGGGCCTGCCGGCCCACAAGGTAGTCCACGACGGTGTCGAGCCACGCGCGATGCTCGGGCGAACGTGTCGTGCCATACAGCAGCGCCAGCGGGAGCAACATGCGCCCGTGCTCGCAGGTGCGGCTGGTGACGATGTGCCAGTCGGGGTAGTCGGTCATCAGCGTGCGACAGCCGCGCTCGGCGATCTGCAGATAGCGCGCCTCGCCGGTGAGGCGGTAGGCGACGAGCAGGCTGGCCAGCGGCAGGTTCATCACGTGCGGGGCGGCGTGCTTGATCTCCTGGGCGCGCAGCTTCGGCCAGGGCGTCCCCGTGTGCCCGGACCCCTCGTAGTCGCGGTGCGACATGTAGCCAGGCAGCCCCGACTTGTCGGAAGCCACGTGGCAGAAGAACTCGACCCCGCGCAGGCCCGCCTGCAGTTGCCGGCGGTCGCCCGTCGCCACATAGCCCAGCAGCGAGAAGAGGGTGCCCGCGCCCGAGTCGTCGTTGAAGACATAGACGGTGCTGCCATCGTCGCGGAACTCGCCGCGCGACTGCCAGTGACCGAAATACCAGCAGTCCTTCGAGGTGACCGAGAAGGCGCGCGCGGTGTACTCGAGCATGCGCCGGCCACACTCGCGCCAGTCGGCATCCTGCGCGACCTGGCCGTACAGGAAGAACAGCAGCCCGCACTCGCTCACACAATCCACGCGCAGGCCCGAGCCGACGGTCGGCTTGCCGCCGGGGCCGAGGGTCGAGGTCAGCCCCTCGCGCACACCCTGGGAGCCGTCCGGCGCCACGAGCATCGGCGCCTGGCGGAACCAGCGCAAGTTGCGCTGCAGCGTCTCGCGGTAGCGGTCGGGTCGGGGTGAAAGCGTGACTCGGACGGTCCGTTCGGCCGGGCCGGCGCTCACGCGGAAGTCGTGCCGGCCGGGGCTCAGCTTCAGGGGCGCGGAGACGAGGAGGCCGGCCTCGTCGTGTAGCGTGAGGGCGCCGCCGGGGCCGGAGGCCGTGACCGCGTGGCCGGCCGGGGCGCGCACGCACAGCCGCACGGGCTCACCGACCGCCGCCCAGTCGCGGGGCTCCGTCCAGACCCCCAGGTCCACGAAGCGCCGGCGCGCCGCCGCGGCCTGGTCTGCCGGCAACAAGGCCAGCAGCACCTCGCGCGTCAGTGCCGCCCATAGCCTCGTGGGCCTATAGCGGCCCGTCTGCCAGTGGCTCAGCGCCGTGGCCGACAGGAGCAGGCGGCCCGGCCCGCGCGGCAGCTCCACGAGGGCAGCGGCAGTCTCGTCCGGCAGGCCGAAGACGGCGCGGTCCATCCCAGCGACCTTGGCGTAGGTGAGCAGGACGCGCGCCTGCGGCGCTTCGCCGACCAGGGGCAGGAAGCGGGAGGCGTGCTCTTCGAGGACGGCCAGCTCCGGCACTCCGCGCAGGGCGTCGCCGGGCGCCACGAGGCGCTCGAAGATCGCCGTCTGCGGCTTGTCCCCCACCAGCCCGGGCAGCGGAGTGTACTCGACGTACACCGCTCTGCCGGCGGCGAGAAAGGCCTCCAGGGTCTGTTGCGTCGCAGGCGGCAGGGGCTGAACCTGGGGGTACGCGGCCGCACACACGAGGAGGGCGCCATAGTCAGCCGGGGCCGGGGCGTCGGCGGCCTGCAGGCTGAGGCCAAGCTCGCCGGCGGCGGACGCGAAGGCGTGGCCCGGCGGCGCACCGATGAGCGCCAGGCGGGGGGCGGCGGAGACAACGCCGGACATGGCTATCAGTCCTGTGAGGAGGAAGAGGGTTCGCAAAGTCACTTCCCTGAGGCCTGTCGCGCGCGACCCTAGAAGTAGATCAGCGGGTCGGCCCGGACCTTCCATTCGTCGGGTGAGAACAGGGCCCAGAGCGGCCAGACGAGGCTGAGCGCGAAGATCTGGCCCATCACCAGCCCCACGAATACCGGGGCGAGGCGGTGGTAGAGGCGCACCCCGCCCAGGCGCAGCACGATCGCCTTGAACAGCCAGATCGTCAGGTACGAGCCCCAGTAGGCATAGCCGTACGACATCGTCATGACAAAACCCAGCGGGTGGAACGGTGAGCGCGGGAAGCGCGTGCGGATCAGCACCAGCAGGAGCGTCATCCCGAAAGCCGCCAGGGTGAAGCCGTTGCGGTTCCAGTCGGGCTTCAGCGCGTTGCCATCGGCGATGCGGCTGACCTCCATCCACTCCTGGCGGGCGATGCTGACGCCGTAGCCCCCGGCGGTCGTGCCGCCTGAGAGCGTGTTGCTGCCCCATTCGTACGCCATGGTCAGGAACATGTAGAAGTGGACGATCAGCCCCACGAGCATGGCGCCCATCACCAGGGCCGTCATGTGGGAGGTCTTGATGCGCGACTCCTCGCCCAGCCTGAGGCTCTCGATCTGGTACGTCATGCCCTCGGGGTAGTCGCCGAAGTGCACGTAGATGAGGCTGCCGAGCATCGCCAGGTTGCTGTAGCTGCCCCCCGCCATCAACGGGGCGGAGCCCAGGAAGGACTTGAGCTGCCGGCTGGCCTGCCAGAAGGGATACGAGGCCGTCGAGGCGACGCCGGTCTCGGCGCGCCCGCGGGTGAAGATCACCGCGAAGAGCAGGATCAGGAAGAAGAAGATGCCGATGACCCACGCGCTCATGCCCGCGAGCACATACCACAGGCACAGGGCGCAGAAGCCGCAGATGACCCCCAGGGCCGCCAGGCGGTAGCTGAGCGGATCGGCCCACACGCGCTCGCGGGGCTCGCCCGGCAGCCACGTCCCCTGCCACGCCGCGCTCACGACCCGGTGCAGGTAGCCCCGCCCGGCCCACACATAGAAGATGGCGATGGCCGCGAACGCCCCTGCACTTTGCTCCCAGTAGAACGGGAAACCCGAGGGCTGCGTGTAGCCGGCGACGCGGTAGAACAAGGCGATGGGCTTGAACCAGAAGACGAAGAAGAACCACATCGAGAAGCACAGGTCCTGCGGTGCGAAGTACGCCAGCCCGGCCAGTTGCGGGTTGTAGATGAACAGGAAGAGCGACCGCAGCGCGTCCAGGGGCTTCTCGGTGAAGAGCTTGCCGACATCGTAGTGGGTGCCCAGCGTCGGGATCGAGGGGTTGCTGGCATGCATCATGATGGACAGGAAGTGCACGAAGGCCAGCCCAAAGCCCACCCACATCAGGGGCTCGGTCCAGATGGACTGCTTCGGCCGCAGACGGCCCGTTCCCGCCGCGGCGATGTACAGCGGCACCGTGACCATCGGGAAGGCCAGGTGCTCGTGCTCGACCCAGTGCCGTCGTAACAGCGCCGTGAGGCAGTACAGCGTCCCCCACATCGTCATGAAGAAGAGCGTCCAGAGCCCCAGAGGCAGCAGCCACGGCTTCAGCGAGACCGGCCCGTCGGCGCCCTCGAAGTACTGGCGGATCACCTCCCGGTCCCTGGGCACGAACCACGAGGGGATCGTGCGGTCCGCCAGCATCTCCAGGTTGTCCTCAGGCGTGGCAAAGTACTGGGGCGCCGTGTAGCACGGCAGGAACCGATCCACGAGCTGGTAGCTGTGCGAGGCCACCAGCACGAAGCAGTAGATGACGATGATGTCGGCGTGGGAGAGGCGGAGGGTGCGCTTGAGCAGCGGCTCCAGCGCCACCAACACACCCAGCACCGCCAGCGCCAGGGGGATGCCGGCGCCCAGGCCGTTGAGCATGCTGCGGGTGTAGAACACCAACCCGACGACGGTGATGAGCAGAGCCAGGGCTAGCGTCTTGCGCGAGATGGGCTGCAGTTCGGGCTCGGCAGCCGGTACGGGCGGCTCGGGTGTGTGCATGGACTCAGACTGTTCTCACGGTAGGTTGTCACGCGGTGCGCGGGCGAAGCCGCCCGCGCACCTGGGCTCACGACGGGAGAGGGCTACTGTTAGGCTGGCGTCGGCTGCGGTATCTCCGGGCGCTGCGGCTCGGGCGCGTAGGGCACGAACTGGAACGAGTACAGGTCAGCATCGCGCAGCACGAAGCGCAGACGCACAGGCCGGCCGGCCAGGGGCCGCACGTCGCCTCCCGCGCCGGTCCAGCGCACGACGTGCTGGACTGTATCGCCGCGGATCGCCGGGCAGTCATCCAGCGTATAGCCGGGCAGGGCGTTGCCCGCCGCATCCTGGATCTCCACTTGCACCCCGCCGGCGCCCGAGGTCTCCAGGTTCAGGGACAGGTTGCCGCCCTCAAACACGAGCGGCGGCGTGACGACTTCACCGCCCGCCTGCGGAGCAGCCACCGACACGAAGCCATCCAGACGCAGCGTGAAGCGGCGGAAGGCCACGGCCGTGCCCTCCCAGTAATGGTCCACGCCATAGAACGATAGCTCAGGCGGGGCGTACTCCACGGCCGAGGGCGTCTGCACCATGCCCCAGGCGATCATGTTGTCGCCGTAGACCCAACTGCCGACCTGCTGGGGGCCGGGGCGGATGAAGGCCTCGGGCCAGCGCTTGAAGGTGAGACCGTCGCGGCTGGCCATGAAGACGCAGTCGGTCACAGCGGTACCATAGCGCGGGTGCGCCTTGGCCCGGGCCATGCGCTCCTCCACGCCGGGCAGGTCGAACACCGTGTCCCGCCAGTCGCCCTCGGTGTAGCGCATCGGGAAGCCGACGAACAGGTGCGGGGCGCGGTAGTAGGGAGTGACCTGGTTGACGTACAGGTGCTCGGGCGTAGCACCGGGATATGAGAGCCACTGCGGTTCGGGGAAGCTGCGCAGGTCGGGCGAGACGGCCGTCAGGATATCGCGCACGCCGTTGAACTGCCCATAGATGCTGGCGTCGGCCTCGCGGAAGCCCCGGTGGTACTCGCGGTACTCGCCGCGCACCGGGTCCCAGAAGGCGAGGTTCTGGCTATCGAACGCGCCGTGGGTGACCATCGGCTCGGGGTGCAGCACCGACCAGTGGATGCCGTCGGGGGAGACCAGGCAGTACAGCCCGCCCCGCCCGACGATGATCGTCTTGTAGCGCTCAGCGGCCGGGCAGGCGGGGTTGGTGTCCAGGACGGTGGACGTGTGTGCCGGGTCGCCGCCGATCTCGGCGACCTGCGCCCGCGTCAGCACGATGTTGTTCGCCGTCGAGCCGTCCCACTCGCACGCGCCCAGCTCAGGCCGGGTGAAGTGCAGGCCGTCAGTGCTCTCGGCGTAGCACATCACCGCCTCATGGTCGGCGCGGGCCTGGGCCGGCGGGCCGCTGTGACGGTAGTGCAGGCCATGGTAGTACAGGCGGATTGTCAGGCCGTCCTGGACGACGGAGGGGTAGCCGCAGGCATTGCCCTCCCACGGGGCGTCGGTCTGGAAGACGATCTCGCGGCGGACGGGCTGGTGCAGTTGCAGCCGCGCCTCGCCGCCCAGTCGCTCGATCAGCGTATCCTCAACGAAGAGCTCCAGTCGCGAGCCGATGCGAATCGAGGCCTCCGAAGCCATGAGCGCAATCACCACCGTGCCGTTCTGAGTTGCCGAGTGAGGCTGCGGCAGACAGCAGGAGACTGTTCGCGCCAGGCGTCGCCAAACCTCCCTGAGGGGGGCCGGGAGCTTGTTCAATCAAATGGAGATTGACTTGCGTTTTATTATGCATATAATACAAGCGAAGCTAAACATATATGAGTGGGTCCATGGACCAGATGCGCCGCACCAGTACTTGGCTGGATCACCTGAGTGACGAGAACATCGCATTCATCAAGCGCTTCATTCTCGCCTCCGGTTCGCTGAAGGCGCTGGCCCAGGCCTACGGCATCTCATACCCGACGGTGCGGCTGCGGCTGGACCGGCTGATCGAGAAGATCAAGGTCGTGGACAGCCAGCAGGAGATGACCGAGTTCGAGTTGACGGCGCGGGCGCTGTACGCCGATGGTAAGCTAGATCTGCAGACGCTCAAGACGCTGCTGGCGGCGCACCAGGAGGCCGATGAGAGATGAGCAAGTGGCTTCTTGCGACGGCCATGGTCCTACTCTGTGGCGGGGCCCTGGCGCGGGCGGCGGAGGTAGTCCGAGAGATCGACTGGGCGACGGAGCGGCACCCGGACTTCGAGGTTCTCCCCCCTATGCCCGAGACCAATGGCACCCGCGCTCGCGTCACCAACATGGCAACGGAGCCGCTAGACATCAAGCTGCTCACGCTGAACAAGCCAGGCGTTGGCCAGGCCACGTACGCCATCACCGGGCAGGCGCGTGCTCTGAATGTCCAGGGGGGCGCCTATCTGGAGATGTGGAGCCACCTTCCGGACGGCGGGCGGTACTTCACGCGCACCCTGGCCGCGAAGGGGCCGATGGCACAGTTGCACGGCACGTCCGAATGGCGCTCGTTCGTCCTACCGTTCCATCTGATCAACGCGACCACGTTTCCGACGATGATCACCCTCCACGTCGTGCTGCCCAGTCGCGGGACCGTTGAGCTGGGTCCGCTACAGCTGGTGCAGTACGGACCCGGTGAAGACCCGCTGGCACAGTCAGGTCGGCGGGGGCCGGGACGGGTCGGCGGCCTTGTCGGCGGCCTGCTGGGCTCGCTCCTAGGTCTGCTCGGGGCGGCCGTCGGGGTGCTGTCCGCCACGGGACGTCACCGGCGGCTGGTGATGGGCCTGCTGTGGGCGGGCATCATCTGCGGACTGACCACTCTTGCCGGCGGACTGGTTGCGACTGTCGTGTGGCCGGGCGTGAGCGCGGTGCTGATCCTCGCGGGTAGCCTGGCCGCCCTGATCTTCATGCCGTTGCGCACTGTCGTGCGGCGGCGCTATGACGAAGCGGAACTGCGCCGCATGCAGGCCCTGGACGCAACCTGAGAGCCCCACGACGCAGGCCGTCGCTTCTCCGGAAGGGAATGGACCTCCCATCCCTGACGGAGGTCTCTGTCGATGCGCCACCTCACCGCTTGTTCACTCCTCGGACTGCTGGCGCTGGCCGCTTTCGCCCAACCCTACACGCCCGACAGTCGCACGCTTCTCCTGGACCACTTCGACGAGACCTTCACCCCCGACGGCAAGCTGATGACCAGGCCCGAGGTGGGCAAGGCCGTGGCTGGCCTGACGGGCGGGCGGCCCATGGCAGGCCTCAAGTTCATCCCCAGCACCGTCGCCCCCGACGCCAGGTTCGGGCGGGCCCTCGAATTCCACGGCCTGGCCAAGATGGACTACCCCGCCGGGCCGAACCTCAACCTCAGCGCCGGGGTGCTGGAGTTCTGGGTGGCGCTGAACTTCGATGCCGCCGAGGTGAAGAAGAACCCGGGGGTGCTGAGCAACCAGCTCTTCGCCACCATCGCGGGGCCGGGCGGGTCGCAGGTGCTGGTCTACTCGACCCTGGGCCAGACCTGCCTGGGCGTGTGGGACCGGCAGCGGCAACTGATCCAGTACGGCGGCGCCCCGGGCGACTGGAAGCAGGACGAGTGGCACCACGTGCAGGTGCGCTGGGGCCGGCAACTGGAGATGTGGCTGGACGAGAAACGGGTGTTCCAGGCTGAGTGGTTTGGCCTGTTCGGCCCGGTGGATGTCAGCCCCGACGAGGTGCGCCTGGCCTTCGGCAGCCAGATCGGCATGAGCGGCGTGCACAGCGAGTTCAAGCTCGACGAGCTGCGCGTGCTGGGGCCGGGTGGGGAGCAGATCACCGACTACCCGACCATGACCGTGTGCCGCATCAAGGCCCCGACGGTAGACGGCCAGATCGAGGAGGCTGAGTGGGCCGGCGCGGCGCGCACCACCGGCTTCATCCGCCTCAATGAGGCGACCCTCGCCGACGACCAGACCATCGTCTACGCCGGCTGGGACGACCAGGCCCTCTACCTGGCCTACGACTGCCTCAACCCACAGCGCCGCGACCTGGTCGCGCGGCTGAAGGACCACGACTCGGGCGTGTATATGGAAGATGCCGTGGACTTCATCTGCCGGCCGAACCCCGAGGCCTTCCCCTACTACCAGTTCGTCTGCAACGCCATCGGCACAGTGTACGACTCGACGATAGACCCGACGCGGCAGACGAAGGCCGACCTGGCCTACAACCCGGACTGCACCTTCCGCACCAGTCGGCAGGATGATCGCTGGCAGGTGGAGTGCAGGATCCCGTTCCCGCAACTGGGCGGGCGAGCCGCACCGCGCGAGGGTGAGCGCTGGCGCGTCAACTTCTGCCGCGACAGCGAGAGCGTGAGCAACTACTCCTCCTGGGCCTATGCCGCGGGCAACTTCCATACCGTCGAGAACTACGGGGAGCTGATCTTCAGCGCCTCCGACCGCGCCCTCCGCGTCGGGCCGCTGGGCGACCTGGCGATGGGCAAGGTCGAGGCCGGGGTAGCCCTTACGGGCTTCCTGTTCGACCCGCTGGTCATCGTGAAGGGCACGCTGCTGGGGCCGAACGGCAAGGTGCTGGCCGAGCAGGAGAACCGCCTGGCCGACTACCGGGCCGTGACCCTGAAGGCCCCGCCGCTGGTGACCGGCGGCTACAACCTCATCATCCGGGCGACCACCGCCGCCGGGCCGATGGTCTTTCAGCGCCTGCCCTTCCGCGTCAAGAAGGCCTATGACGTGTCCGTCGAGGGCTACCCGTATGAGGGGAAGCTGTGGATCACCGCCAACGTGAGCGGCCTGGCCAATGCCCCCCGGGGGCTGGTCGCCAGGTCGCGGCTGATGCAGGGCGACAGGGTCGTCGCGGAGTGCAGCACCGACCGGTTCGCCGCCGGGCTGGGTGCCGCGAGCCTCCCGATCGCGGACCTCGCCCCCGGCAAGTATGTCGTCAAGTCCGAGGCCGTCGCGCCCGATGGCAAGGTCCTCGGCAGCGCCGAGGCCGAGTTCGAGCAGTTCGCCAGGCCCGCCTGGTGGCACAACACCATCGCGCTGGACCACACCGTGCCGTTGCCATGGACACCCGTGCGCGTGGACCGCGAGGGCATCAAGGTGCTGGGCCGCGTCTACCGCGTCGGGGAGGGCTCGCTACCGCTGCAGATCATCAACCAGGGGCAGGAGATGCTGACCGGCCCGGTGACGTTGCAGGCCACCAGCGACGGCCGGAGCGCGGATCTGGCGCGCCTGCGGGCCGTGGACGCGGCACACCCGGACGACGCCTCCGAGCGTCATGCCTCCGGTGCGCTGGGGCGCGTGCGGGCTGAACTCACCACCACCACGGAGTTCGACGGCCTGCAGCGCTGCGACCTGACGCTCACCCCCGACGGCGTCGCCGAGGTTTCCGCGCTCACGCTGGAGATCCCGGTCAAGAGCCAGTACGCCGCCTTCCTGTGCCCGTCCACGGGCCACACGTCGCCGGCACTGACGACGCCGCCGGAGGGCTGGAAGAGCGCCTTCATGCCGCAGGTGTGGGTAGGGAATGATGACCTGGGGTTGGCGTGGATCGCCGAGAGCGACGAGTGGTGGCGGCCGCACGACGACCAGATGGTGGAGGTGCTGCCCCGAGGCGGCACGACGCTCCTGCGCTGCAACATCCTCCGCCAGCCGCTGAAGCTGACCCAGCCGGTGACGATCACCTTCGCGCTGATGGCTACACCGGTCAAGGACGCACATGCCGGCGACCCCTTCTGGGTGCGGTTCGGTGAGGGCGAGGGGAAGACCCAGTGCCAGGAATGGTGCCGCTACCCGGCGACCGGCAACATGGACCTCAAGCAGGGGACGATGGAGTGCTGGTTCGCGCCGTCCGCCGACATGAACGGTTCGTGGCGGCAGGTCATGGCCGTCGTCGGAGCCAAGGGCGACATGCAGGTCTACTACCTGCCCGGCCCCGAGCAGCAGTTGGCGATGCTGGTCAACAGCGGCGGCAAGCAGCTCTCCGCTGCCGTCAACGGCCTGCAACTGGCCCCCGGCAAGTTCGCCCATGTGGCCGTCACCTGGAGCGACAAGATACGGCTCTTTGTCGACGGCAAGCTGGCGGCGACGCTGGACACGACGCTGCCGCCGGACCTGGACGAGAGCCCGGCCAAGTTCCGGCTCATGCTCGGCTGCCCCCGCGACTGGCGCGGCTACACGAAGGTGATCGTGGATGAGTTCCGCGTCTCGCGGACGGTGCGCTACACGGGCGACTACGCGGTGCCGACCGCGGCGTTCGCCAAAGACGCTGACACGCTGCTGCTGGATCACTTCGAGTGCAACTTCCACCCCGACGGCGAGGACGCCGAGACGCAGGCGACGGTGATCTCCGGCCGGTCGGACGAACTTGGCGGCGTGCCGAGCCTGAACTGCAGGTTCGTCCCCGGCAAGTTCGGGCAGGGACTGAACCTGACGATGCTGGACCCGATGCCCCGCGCCGAGGCCGTCAAACGCTGGGGCTTCAATGCCAGCCTGCACTGGTGGTGGCTGGAGGAGGGCGGGGAGAAGTACGGCTGGCCTGCCCCGCTGATGACCGAGCCTGAGATCCCGAACCTGCGCGAGACCGTGCGGGAAGACACAGCGCTCGGCCTGCGCCCCTCGACGTACGCGATCTACCCCGCCGTCGGCTCGCCCTCCAGGGAGAGCGCGCAGTTCGGCTATGAGTGGAGCCGCCGGCCGATGTCCACGCAGCCGTCGGAGCCGCCGAAGGGGCACTACTTCTGGGATGTCTGCGCCCACAGCGGCTGGGCCGACTACATCGTGGCCGGCAGCCAGTGGCTGCTGAATGACGTCGGCTTCACCAGCCTCTACACCGACGGCGCCGCCCAGGCCTACGCCTGCCGCAACACCCACCATGGCTGCGGCTGGACCGATGAGCAAGGGCAAGTGCACGCGACCTTCCCGGTGTTCGCTACCCGCGAGATGCTCAAACGCGTCTACAAGCTCATTCACGCGCGGCATGCTGACGGCTACCTCGTCAATCACATGTCCTTCAACACGCTCATCCCCACCATGTCCTTCACCGATGTCATGTACAGCGGCGAGCACGAGCAATACGAGAACCTCACTCGCTTCCGCGTGCGCTGGACGGGCAAGCAGTGGGGCTTCTGGAGCGTCCTGCTGGGCGGCGATGCGCACATCTACGAGCCACTGCACATGACCTGGTGCCTGCTGCACGGAGTGTCGGTATGGCCGCAGGGGTGGCAGGATCGCAACGACGCCTCCCGCAAGACCGCGAACCTGTGGCTGACCTACGACCGCTTCGGGTACCGCGAGGCGAAGTGGATCCCGTACTATGAGGCCGGCAAGCTCGTGCGGCCGGTCTCCGAGCAGGTCAAGGCCAGCCTGTATCTGCTCCGAGGGAAGCGGGCGCTGATCGTGGTGGGGAACCTGGAGCCCAAGGTCGTCCAGGCGCAGGTGGCACTGGACCTGAAGGCGATGGGCCTGCAGGGCCGGGCGCACAATGCGCTGACCGACCAGCCGGTGAAGCTGGAGCAGGGGAAGCTGTCCCTACGCCTCCGGCCCAGCACCTTCGCGCTGGTGTGGGTGGAGTGACGGGAGCAGTAGCGGCGCGGTCCATCGCGCCCTCCCCCCCACGATCCGGCACGGGCGCGATGGATCGCGCCGCTACTGGCGTTGCAGGTGCGCCGCGCCGATGAGCTTCACCATGTGGTCGCCCCGGAAGCTCTGCAGCGGGGCGGTGAACCAGGTGCTGGTCTTCGTCGCGGGCGTCCAGTCGCAGCCGGGGTCCTCGGCGACAAGCAGCTTCGTGTCCACGCCGTCGAACACGGCCTGCTTGACCGTGTAGGCGCTCGTGTACTGCCCCGCGTGATCCAGGGTGACAACCGCCCCTGCGGCGGCCGGGAACTTCCCGGCGACGGTGAGGGACGGCTCCGCACCGTGGGTCATGGCCATCAGCGCCGCGGACATCGTCGCGGGCTCCATCTTCAGGTCGAGATCACCCCACATCAGCCACCCGCCGATGACCGTGGCCGCCTGCGGCTTGCCCTCCTGCACGCCCAGGACGGCGAGGTCGCAATGGGCGCTGAGGGGCTTCCCCTGCCAGCTTCCCGGTTGCTGCTCAGCCCCGACGAGGATGAGGTCGGTGCGCGTGTCGGTTTGCACTTCGAGCGCGAGGCGCGCGCCCGGCACATCCACGACGCGCACCTGCTGGATCGCCTTGGCCTGGCCGTATGGGGCGACCACGGCGGCGAAGAGGGACTTGCCGCCCGTGCGCCTCAGCAGCGCGAACTGTCGCCACGTGCTCTCCAGCTTGCTGTCATCGCTGCCCGCCTTGCGGATGGCCGGATCGCGGCCGAGGACGAGCTGGTCGCCCGGCTGGGTGACCAGGAACGCCTGCAGCCCGGCGCCGGAGCCAACCGGGGAGTAGTCCAGGGGCGTCACCCCGGCGGTCGGGACGAAGGACTGCAGGTCGCGCAGGTAGCCGTAGGCATGGTAGGCCGACGAGTCCGTGGACTGCTCGTTGGTGCCCGGGCTGAACTTGAGGCCCGCGGGCAGCAGCGTGGGCAACGGCGTGCCGGTGAGGCCGGGGGCGGTCAGCGTCTGGGCGTCATCGGCGCTCCCGTGCAGGAAGTAGTCATGCTGCTTCCCGCCCTCCACCTCGAAGCAATCCACCAGGTAGCTGTCGGTGGGGGAGAGCCGCACCAGCGCCACCGTCCGGCGGTAGACCTGTGTGACGCCGGGGTAGACCTGCGGGTTGTCTACCGACACGGCCTGCACCTCGGGCCCGGCGGTGAAGTACCGCAGATGCCCGAGGGTCATATGGTCGGCCTTCTGGTTGGCGCCGTCCACGACGACGAGGTTGTGGGACGGGGAGAGCACGGTGTACTCGCGCCACTTGGTGTGCGTGTAGCCGAGGTCGGACAGCAGCTCCTGGCCGCGCGCGAACAGCAGCAGGCTGAGGCCGTCGAGATGGATGTGGCCGTAGCCGGGCGACCAGGTCAGGTGGGCCTGCACCTGGTTGCCGCCCTCGCCGCTGCCGAGGATCCCGTGGCCGAGGCCGGGCAGCAGGTCCGGCCGGGACGCCGTCAGCGCCTGGCCGCCGTTAGTCCACCAGGTGTCGTGGACCGGCGCGTACCGGCCGGTGGGCAGCCGCAGGCGCAGCAGGGCATCGCGCACGCGCGCCGTCTCCGGCAGGGCCTGCTCGAGGTCCAACTGATCGAGGCGCTCCCCGGTCCTGGGGTGCTTGTATCCAGGCGGGTCGCTGTAGCCTGAGGCGGCGGCGTAGACGGCCCTGAGGGCGCCGACGACCTGCGAGTGATACGACGGCGTGCCCTCCATCCAGGCCCCGTCGTAGAAGAACTGGCTGCGGGTCATGGCACGCAGGCGGCCGATCGCCTCATGCACCCACTCAGGCCGCTCCAGCACCCGGCCCGCCTGGATGACATCTGCCCACATGCCGGGGCTCATGTTCGTCAGATCGTCCTTGTTGCCCAGCGCCTGCTCAGTCATGGACGTGAGCATGGCGCGGACCTCAGCCGGCACGTCGCGCCCCGCCTCGGCCGACAGCTTCTCCAGCTCCCCGCTGGCGGCGATCAGGTCATACGCCTCGAGCAGCGAGGTCGAGATGTCCATGTAGGCCCACCAGGTCCACCGCGCCACGCGGAAGGCCGGGCTGAAGCCCTCGGGGGTGATGCTCCCCTCCTTGATGACCTTCTGCCGAAACGGGTAGTCGAAGTGGTAGCAGTACGCGGGGAAGACCTGGGCGAAGCGGGCGAGCAGCAGCGCGGCGCGCCGGCCGGCCGCGGCGTCTTTGGTCAGCCAGTACAGGCGCGCGAAGTCAACGGCGGCGCGCTCGGTGCAGCGGATCTTGTGGTAGTCCACACGCGCCTGGAAGTAGTACCGGTACGGCTCCTGCTCCTTCCACCAGGCGGGCCGCCCCTCGTAGTACGGGTAGCGCGCTACGGACCCGCCAGGGGTCTTCACCTCCTGCACCTTGTCCATCGGGTACTTGGCCGACGGGACCTCCTCGCCGCAGTATGCGCACTTGACCACGTCAGGATGCTGGAGGTCCCAGCGGGTGAGCTGGGTCTCCTGCATCCCCCGCGCGCAGTTCGGGCAGCTCACGAAGAACAGACCGGACTGCTCGGGCACGAGCTTGAGCATGTCGGCCTCGGGCAGCGCCAGCAGCGGGGCCACCGCCGCACGGAGGCCCGAGGCCTGGCCGGGCTTGAGCTGCACCGGCAGCAGCGGATGCTGGGCCGCGCACGTCAGCGAGGGGAGCACGAGGAGGGCAAGCAGCAGCAGACGCATGGTTCACCGAAGGTCCTTCCGCGAATGGCCGGGGGGCCGGCGGGACTAGTGTA
Organism: bacterium; assembly: GCA_021372615.1. Classification (NCBI taxonomy): domain Bacteria; species bacterium. The sequence continues at coordinate 49,582 of JAJFUB010000143.1, forward strand.
CCCGAAGCGTCGCGGGGGTGCAATTGGGGGCGGGAGGCGGCAACGGCAACGGCGTCCTCACCCCTACCCCTCTCCCTCGCTGCGCTCCGGAGAGGGGACGTCGGGTGGCGCTTTGTGGCTGCGAAGGCACGGAGTGGTCGGACGGTTCCCCTCTCCGGCGCGCAGCCGTACCGCGCGCGGGTGAGGGGTTGGGGTGAGGACGCCGTTAGCCTTCCAGCCGCTCCCCCCAACACCCTCCGGATCTCATCCACCACCAACACAACATCCCACTCCACCGCCTCGCTCTGGAACCTCATCACACGTATGCCCAGCTCCCGCAACTGCCCATCGCGCCAGCGGTCGTACCGCACCTGTTCATCGTGTAGCGGGCCGTCCACCTCGACGGCAAGTTGCGCCGAGACGCAGTAGAAGTCCAGCACGAACCGGTCGCACGGATGCTGGCGACGGAAGCGCACACCGAGCTGTCCGTTCCGCAGGGCCTGCCACAGGATGCGCTCAGCCTTCGAGGCGCTATGGCGCTGTTCGCGGGCGAACTTGATCTGCTCGAGGGGGCGACCGGTAGTGGGTGCCGACATGGTGTGTGAACTCCCCCCTGGGGAACGACATGTGCGCTGCGCGCACGGTTGAACGGCACTGACTTTCTCCTCACCCCTACCCCTCTCCCTCGCTCCACTTCGTTCCGCTCCGGAGAGGGGAGCTGTGCGACCATTTCGTGCCTTCGCAGCCACAGAGCGCCATCCGACTTCCCCTCTCCGGAGTGAAGCGAGGGAGAGGGGTAGGGGTGAGGACGCCGTTCGCTGTTACCCCCGCACCTCACCGCCCGACCTCCCGCACGCGGCCGCCGCGCTCCAGCACCACCAGGCTCGTGCGCTGGCCGTGCGGGCGCTGGCCGACCGGGGTCGCGGGGGCCGTGCAGGCGACCACGATCTGCCGCATGTCGGCGCCCGTCGGGGGCGCGTAAAAGTACGTGGCGCCGGTGTGGGTGCAGCGCACCATGTCCGGGTCCGTCACGTATCCGCCCGGCAGCAGGCACTCCAGGCGTGGCGGGTACTGGCCGGTGTCGGCATGGTATGCCTGCAGCGCCAGCGCCAGGTGGCTGAGATTGGCACGGCACTCGGTCACCCGCGAGCGGTCCGTCACCGAGCTGAGCGACGGCATCAGCATCGCCGACATGATGGCGATGATGGCGATCACGACCAGCAGCTCAATCAGGGTAAAGCCCTGGCGGGTCGGGCGGCGGGCCATCGTTGCTCACTCCTCCCAGCTTGTCATCCCAGTCCCGGGCGGGCCACACGAAGCACGCGCCGTCGAGCCGCGCGCCGATCCAGTAGCGCCCCATGTGGCGGGCCGCCTGGTCATCCCCCACGAGTATCGTCCCCGGCGGGTCATCCAGCCGCGCCCACGGGTTGAGCAGGTAGTCAGCCCGCGTGTCGGCCGGCAGGTTCGGGAAGGCCACGCTGACTCTCCCGGCCGGCTCGCGCTGGGCCGGGCAGACGAGAATCTGCGTGTTCCGGGCGTAGGGCATCAGCGCCCCGAAGTCGCGCGCGTCCGGCGGCGGGCGATCCCAGTCGGTGCAGTACATCCGCAGGCACAGCGCCAGTTGCTGCACATTGCTGGTGCACGAGGCGGCGCGGGCGGCGCGGTAGCCCCGCTGGCAGTTGGCCAGGACGAGGCCCCCGCCGATGAGAATGATGCTCATCGCCAGGAACAACTCACCGACGGTGAAACCACCGCGCAGTTGCCGCGTCATTCGCCGCCACCCCCCGGCCCCGGCGGGCCGCAAGCCCCTGCGGCAGCGGCGCGCTGCTGCCGGATCTCGTCCAGCGGCACGAAGCCCTCCGCCCGCCACGGCCCCTCGATCAGCGACTTGAGGCTGCCGTCGCTATAGAGCACATTCGCGCGGTCGTTGTGCAGGCAGGACTGATCGGAGCACAGCGCCGCGCGCGGCGTCTCGTTGTGCGCGCGCCCGGCGCGGTAGTAGTAGGAGGTCCGCAGGGCCTCATCGAGCGCGGCGGGGCCTGCGCTTCCCGGCGGCGGGCCGCCCTGCGTGAACACGATGGTCGGGGGGCCGGGCGCGAGGCTCTGCGGCGGCGCCGGTGGCGGCGGCGGCGGCGGCCCGCCTGGTCCCGAGGGGCCCGCCGGTCCGCCTGGTCCGCCTGGTCCGCCCGGCCACCCATCGCCGGGCCCCGCCAGCCCCAGCTTCGGGTTTGCCGGGGCGCCCATCGGGACGGCGGTGTACGAACTGCTCGGGCACATGAAGACCTTCTCGGTGCCCAAGTAGCGCGGGTATAGCGGCGACAGGTCGTCCGCGGTCGGCGGGTAGCGGCCGTCGCGGTCGAGGGCGTACAGGCGCAGGGCCTGCCCCATCTGCCACAGGTTGTTCAGGCACGAGCCGCGCCGGGCCTTCTCGCGGGCCTTCGCAAACACGGGGAAGAGTATCGCCGCCAGGACCGCGATCATCCCGATGACCACAAGCAGCTCAACCTTCGTGAAGCCGCGGCGGGTCATATCCGTCCCCCATCGCCTTCGTCCGGCGCGTTCTGCGGCGTGAGGTACCCGCGCCCCGACAGCTTCTCCTGCAGCTTGCCCAGCTCCAGCAGGCCGGGGACAGGCCTGCCGCTGTATCCGTACGACACGCCGGGTGGCCCCGGCTCGGTCGCCTGCTCGAACATGCTGTCCTTCATCCACTTGCCGTGGCCGTCGAGGAACAGGACGTTGCCGCCCTCGTTGTGCACATCCCGCAAGCGATCGGCCGCGATCCCCTGGTTCGGCGCGTCGTCATCGGACAGGCCGCTCCGGTAGACGTAGTCATAGCCGGGGCGGGCACTGACGAGCTGCTCGGGCAGTTGCGGCGGGTAGCGCAGGATCTCGTCATCGCGGAGGGTCGGGCAGGTGAGGCAGGCGGGCTCGCCCAGGTAGCGCGGGTCCAGCAGGGGCGTAAGGTCGTTGTCGGTCGGCGGCAGGTGCCCCCAGTTGTCGGCGGCATACAGCCGCAGCGCCACGCCGATGTTGATGAGGTTGGTCAGGCAGGAGGCCTGCCGTCCCTTCTCCCGGGCCTTGGCGAAGACGGGGAAGAGGATGGCGGCCAGGATGCAGATGATCGCCCAGACCGTGACCAGCTCGATGAAAGTGAAGCCCCGGCGGTTCATCGCTTGCCAGCCTCCCTGTCCAGCAGCGCGGCCAGTTGCGGCCAGCGCGCCGGCGGTTCCTCGCGCCAATCCCCGCCCCGCAGGTTGACCGTCACCACCCGCCGCAGCGGCGTCCCCAGCGCCCGTTCCGCTTGCCCCATCGCCACCAGGCGACCGCCGACCCGCTGCGCGGCATAGACGCCACGGGGCAGCGCCCCCCGCACCGGCCCCGCCTGCCCCGTCTGCAGCAGCACGGCCACCCCGGCCTCGGCCGCGTACAGGGCCTGCGTGCCGACCACGGCGCGCTCCGTCTGCGCCCCGGCGAGGCTCAGGGTCATCATGTATGTCATGACCATCAGGAACACTACCAGCAGCACCGAGAGGGCGAAGGTGAGCGCCACGGCGCCGCGCCGCGAGCGGAGGCGAGGGATCATGAGCCCCACCTCCGCCGGCACACGACCGTCGTCAGCGTCTGCGACTTGCCCCGCACGGTGATGGTGCAGAGGCGGTCGCCGCCGGTGAGGCTGAGCGTGACGCCGGGGAACTCCTCGATGTCGTCGCCGGCCCGGCGGCAGGTGCCGTCGGCTGTCCGGCTGTAGGTCACGCGCCCCTCGGGGCGCTGCACGATCAGCGGAACCCCGGCGCTGAGCGAGGCCGCCGCGCGCACGTCATCGGCGGCCACATGCAGCAGGCGCAAGGCCGCGCCGGTCGCCGTCGCCCGCTCCGCCTGCGTCTGCAGCGCGCGGTCCCCGGCGAACATCAGGCGCAAGGTGACGGTTCCCAGCGTCGCCAGCACCGCCAGCGACACCAGCAACTCGATGAGCGAGGTGCCACGCCTCATCGCGCCGGCCCCCTTGCGGTCATGACGCGGCTCAGCTCCGTCTGCCCCGCCGGGCCGTCCCCGGCAGCGGGCCAGAACACACGAACCGTCACGGTCTTCGCGCCCGGCACGGGGCCGGCGGCGACGAGCATCTCGCCCGACGCCCCGGCAGGCGCGGTGAGGGCGACGGGGTATGTCCCCGGGGCCGGTAGTGCCGCATAGCCGCCCGCCTGCAGGGCCTCCAGCCGCCCCTGGCACATCGCGAAGGCCTCGGCCCGGCAGGCTTGAGCCGCGGCGAAGCGCTGCCCCTGCACGGCGGCATGGACCACCAGCGTCAGGCAGACGACCGTGAGCCCCAGCGCGACCACGGCGGAGATCAGGCTGGCGCCACGGCGTTCAGTTGCTGCCCACGGGTGTGTCACGGCTACGCTCCCGATCTACCGCGTAGGGCTGCCCAGCACCGCGCGCACCTCGGCGAGGGTCGTCTCGCCCTGCCGCACCTTGTCCAGCCCCGCGCGCCAGAGCGTCTCGACCGCCCCCTCCGCCGCCAGCGCCTCCAGCTCGTGCGCCGGCCGCTTGTCGAGGATCGCCCGGCGCAGGGCCTCGTTCACCGGCAGCAGCTCGAACAGGCCGGTGCGTCCCCGGTAGCCGGTGCCCTCGCACGCCTCGCACCCGCCCGGCTCGCGCAGCGTCACCCCCGACAGCGCCACGGCCAGCGGGCCCAGGTCGGCCAGGTCCGCCGCCGCCGGCGACGCGGGCCGCGCGCACGAGGGGCACAGGCGCCGCACGAGGCGCTGCGCCAGCACCGCCGTCACCGACGACACCACCAGGTACGGCTCCAGGCCCATGTCGGTGAGCCGGGCGAAGACGCCACCGGAATGCGGCGCGTGGATGGTGCTGAAGACCAGGTGTCCGGTCAGGCCCGCCTGCACGGCGATCTCGGCCGTCTCGCGGTCGCGGATCTCGCCCACCATGATGACCTGCGGGTCCTGCCGCAGCACGGTGCGCAGGCCCTCGGCGAAGTCCAGGCCCGCGCCGCGGTTGACCTCGGTCTGAGCCACGCCCTCGAGCCGGAACTCGACCGGCTCCTCGACGGTGCAGAGACTGCGGGGCGGGGTCTGCGCGGCGATGTGCTCCAGGCAGGCGTACATGGTGGTGGACTTGCCCGAACCTGCCGGGCCGGTCACGAGCAGACAGCCCCGGGGCTCGGCGCAGAGGGCCGTGACGGCCGCCAGCACGCCCGGCGACATGCCCAGGGCGAGCAGGTCCACGACGCGGGTCGCGGGGTCGAAGAGGCGAGCGGTCAGCTTCTCGCCCTCGACGGTCGGCAGGCTGGTGAGGCGAACCTGCACGCTGCGCCCGCCCACGTCATAGATGAGGCTGCCGGTTTGCGAGATGCGGCCCGGGTAGGCGGGCATCTGCGCCAGGATCTTCAGCCGCGCCAGCGCCCGCTGGCCCGCCTCCCGCGGCAGCGTGGCGAGGGTGAGCAGTTGCCCGTCCTTGCGCACGCGCGCCTCGTAGCCCTCGGGGGTGGGGAGCAGATGCAGGTCGGTCACTTCGTGCAGGATCGCCTGGGCCAGCAGCACCTCGGCCAGCAGCGCCGGCTCGCGGCCAGAGGGCTTCGCGAGGGGCTTGAGGGCGGCGGCGAGGTCCTCGGGCGAGAGGACGCCCTGGAAGGCGGGCGCGGCGGTCTGCTCGCGCCGCCAGAGGACTTCACCGATCACCTCTTCGGCCCACCGCGCCTGCATCGGGCGCAGCGCCACCACCCACGGGCTGCGCCCGTCCCCGAAGGTCAGCACCAGGGAGCGGCCGCCATGCGACAGGCCGACCGAGGCGATGTCCTCGTAGCGAGCGGCCTGTGGCGGGGGGCGCCGCCGCCAGCCGCCGCCGTGGAGGGCCAGGCCCTCGGGCGAGAAGTGCAGGCTGGCTCCGCGTCCCTTCAGTACATCGCTGACGGGCTGGATGACTGCCATCTCGGTCTCCCTCCAGCTTGTCCGACGAACTACGAACTGAGTTCACCCACGATCGCCACCAGCGGCAGGTAGAGCGAGGTGCCGATCCACCCGACGATGACGCCCAGGCCAACGATGATCGTCGGCCCTGCCACGAGCAACCACAGGCGCGCCGAGCCGGCCGCGTAGTCAATGTAGTGGCGGGCCAGGCGGTCCAGCATCATCGGCAGGTCGCCGCCGGCCTCGGCCGAGGCCACCTGGAACAGCCACGACTCCGGCCAGCGCTGCCACACCCGCAAGGCCTCGCCGAGCGGCGCGCCCAGGCTCACGCGGTGCGCCGCCTGCTTGGCCGCCAGGGACATGACATTGTTGTCGCTGGCCTCGGCCGCCAGGAGCAGGGCCTGCGGCGTCGGCACCCCCTGCCGCAGCAGCAGCGCCAGGGACGACGACAGGCGCGCGATCCCCGTGAGCACATCCAGGTTGCCGAAGATCGGCAGCCGCATGCGGAAGAGCTGCACATCGAAGTTCCCGCGCAGGGCGCTGCGGCGGGCGCAGTAGACGATGGCCAGCGCCAGCAGCGGCACCACGACCAGGCAGAAGATCCACGGCGCCACATGGGTGAGCTTCAGCAGGAGCAGCGTGGGGAGCGGGAACTTGTCGTCCGTCATGCCCAGCTCTCTGTAGAGCTGCAGGTACTTCGGCACGATGAACGCGACGAGGAACAGGACGATGAGTGAGAACCACGTCAGGATCGTGAGGGGGTAGGCGAGGGGCAGGGCCACCTTGGCGACGAGGTGCTCCAGGTCATGCTGCTGCGCGCCCAGCGCCCGCAGCGCCGCGGCCGGATCGCCGCCCTCCTCACCGGCGCGCACCGCCGCCACGATCATCGGGCGGAACAACCGCGGCTGCCGCGCCATGGCCTCGTGGAGGCTCAGGCCCTGCTCGACATCGTGCGCCAGCGCCAGCAGCGGCCGGCGCGCCGCGGCGGACATGTCGCCCGCCAGCAGCAGCAGCGCCCGCGGCAGCGGGACGCCCTCCTCAAGGAGGTTGGCGAGTTGCTCGTAGAGCGAGGGGAGCAGCGCCCGCAGCCTGACCGTGGGCTTCAGCTCCCGCGTCGGCTCGGCGGAGCCGCAATCCACCACCGTCACGCGCTCGGCCCGAAGCTCCAGCAGGAGCGCCGGCAAGTCGCTCGCCTCGGCGATCTCCCGAACGCGAGGCGCCTGAAACGTCGTGTACCAGAACCGGCCCATGGCGCGACCCTCCCCGGGGTGGTGCGGGCTCACTCGTGATCTGACACGGTCAGGATAACAATGCGCCGGACGGGAGGTTCCACCGGATGCGGGGCGCGCTCCGGCAAGAGTCCTGTAGACTGGCAGGCCGAACCGAACAGGCAGCGGGGCCGGGGACGTGCCGCCGACTTCTTTCTTTTCACACACCACAGGGGGGGCCTGCAGCCGTGCAGCCCAGGGCCCGCGTGGGCCGGGACATCCTGGACCGGCCCCCGACCGCAGCTCCTGCAGTGCAGGGGGGTAGGCAAGTAAAAGAAAAGTACAGATATATATCTATATTATATTTTATTCCTGCATAGGAGGGGCTGGGGACATGCAGGCAGTGCTGGCCCGCGAGGGGAGAACGGGGGAGTGACTCTTTTCTCACACACCCACCCCCCGTTGCGCGGCGATGCAGGCGAGCGATCAGCGGCCGACGCTGAAGGCTATCCCCAGGCAGGGGGGTGTGGGAACGGGGTAGCCCGAGGTGCTGCGGGAGCCGCGTGGGACCGGCCGCGTGGGCCATGTATATATACACCCCCCCCAGGCAGCCCTGAGAGCGGCGGTTGCGGGCCAGGCCGGGAGAGCCGTGTGGGCCGGGACATCCTGGACCGGCCAGCAGCCGCTGCCCCGGCAGGGGGGGTAGGTGTGTGAGAAGAAAGCTGCCGGGGGTCAGGCGTACTCGATGGTGACCAGCTTGCCCATCTGCCGGAGCTTCTCGGCCAGTAGGGGGACGATGTGGCTGCGGGTGAGTAGGCCGCGCTGGCGGAAGGTGATGTCGCCATGCGCCGGGTTGCGGGCCTGGCCGAACAGGAAGTGGATGCGGTCGGCGTCGCGCAGCAACTGCTGCAGCTCGGCCACGCCCGTCTCCTCCTCCAGCATGGCGGGGTCTTCGTCCAGCACGTTGTAGACCTGGTTGAGGGTGATGGCGCCCTCGGTGACCAGGTCCACCTCGTCGAGGTAGTAGCGGGGCGGGGCCAGGTGGCTGGGAACGTCCTGCTGCACGGACAGCGGGTGGCCCAGGTAGTCGGCCACGATCTCGGCGGTGGTGGAGCCGGCCACGACCTTCCAGCCCTCCATGAGCAGGAAGCGGTGGACGATCTCGCGGTCCTGCATGCGGTTGGCGGGCGGGCCGGTAAAGATGTTGAGGGTCTTGCCCCGGCGCGCCAGCGCCATGGCCACCGTCACGTCGTCCCCGCCGACGCCCTCCCACAGGGCGCGGGCCCGCTCGTGGATGGCGCGGGGCAGCTCCCGCAGCGGCGTGCGCTCGGACAGCAGCTCGGTCAGGTGGTGCTGCACGCCCTCCACGCGCCAGCCCAGCCGCTGGCTCAGGCCCAGGCCCGCCTGCGTCACGCCGTCGCTGACGACGATGAGGCCGTCGCCGGGCGCGAGCTGCAGTTGGGCCTCGCCGATGAGCGCGTTCTCGACGGTGTGGGTGCGCTGGGGCAACAGGGTGGCGTGGTTGGCGGTGACGAAGAGCGGCTGGGGCATCTCGTAGGTCAGCACCGTGGCCTGCCCGTCGTTGAGCACGCGGACGACGGTGAAGCAGGCGTACGGCAGGTCGGTGCCGCGCACGTGGATCATCTCGCGCACGAGGCTGGCAAAGGCCCGCCGCAAGGAGGCGCCCCCGCGCAGGGCCTCCAGCAGCCGCGAGGCGCACATCGTGGCCGCGAGGTTGGCCTTGATGCCCGAGCCCAGGCCGTCGCACAGCACGAGTGTCGTAGCCGCCGGCGAGCGGTCGGAGGCCACGACATCCCCGCACGGGGAGCCGGGGTGCTTGGACGACTGGGCCTGCAGGATGTCTACGTGGGTGTAGGCCATCGGTGTTCACTGCCCCGACGGGGGGTACCCCTGTGAAAAAAGAAAAGTGAAGACAGAAGAGGGAAGGCCGGCGCGGGCCGGGCCCCACTGCTGCCAGTAGCGCGGGCCCCACGATCCTCCGTAGCGCGGGCGGCCTCGCCCGCGCTCACCGGGGCGTGTAGGTATCCCACAGCCAGTCGGACCCCTCGGCACTCCGCTTCTCCTCGTCCTCGCCGGTCAGCTCCACCAGGTGCTCCACCAGTTGCTCGCCCTGGGCGGTGCTTTCGCCGAGGAACTGGGCCATCTTCTGGGCCATGCTGAGCTGGTGTTCGAGCAACTCGCGCGCCTGGGTGAGGGTCTGGGCGCGCAGTTCGGTCAGCTTCTTCTGGCTGTCGTGGGTGGAGGTGACGTTGACGAAGATACCGGCGTACTGGTGCTCCTCGCGCAGTGCGTACATGATCTGGTGGGTGACCAGCTTGTAGCGATCGTGGCGCGCGGTCATCTCCACGATCTCCTCGGCGCCCGACGCGAGCCGCTCGAAGGGGTCGGGGTCCATTAGGTAGGAGATGGGCTTGCCCAGGCAAGCCTCCGAGCACATGAAGAAGCGCCGGAAGGCCGGGTTCATGGCGATGATGGTGAGGCGCTCGTCGAGGATCACGATGCCGTTGGGGCTGGTCTCGATGATGCGGTCGGTCCGCTGCTCGGCCAGGCGCCGCATGTACGGGATGCACATCTCGGGCTCGGCCATGCCGCGCAGGACCGCGATGGCCTTGTCGCGGCAGGAGTTGTAGCCGCAGGCCCCGCAGTTCAGCTCATCCTCGGGGGCGACCTTGCCCGTCAGTGCCAGGATGCGCTTGATCTCTTCCTCGCGGATCGGCTGATCGGCGTCGAGGCCGGCCGGGGTGAACTCGGTGCGCAGCGCCGGGCGGGCCGGGACCTCGCCCTCCGGGGTTCGGCCCTGGTGGTCGTGCGCATAGCCCATGAGGTCCTGCCGCCGGTCGTACACATTGGCGTCGCAGGTGATCGCCGGGCCGTTGATGCAGCCCTGGGCGCAGAACAGCGGCTCGATGATGACGGGGCGCGGGTGCTCCTTGAGGCTGTCGAGGGCGGCGCGGATCTCGTCTATGCCGGTCACCGGCACCACGTCCGCGGCGAGCAGGTCGGTGTTCAGATGGGAGGTGCGGATGCTGCCGCCGGTGACGGGGAAGAACCGCGCCTCGCCCTCCGGCTCGTCGTCGAAGTCACTTTCCTCGCAGGCAGCCAGCGAGATGCCCTCGCGCTCCATCCATTCGGCCAGCTCGCGGAAGGTCAGGACGCAATCCACCAGCCCGGCGAACTCCGGCCGGTCGGCCTCGGCCTTCTTGGCGACACAGGGGCCGATGAAGACGACCCCCGCCTGGGGGCCCAGCTTCTCCCGGATATGGCGGGCGTGGGCCATCATGGGCGAGACGATGGGCGTGAGGCTCGGGACCAGCTCGGGGTCGTACTTCTCGACGTAGCTCACCACGGCCGGGCAGGCGGTGCAGACGTGCGCCCGGTCCGGCTGGTGGCGCACCAGCTCGGCGGTCATGGCCGCGACCTGGTAGGCGCCGATGGCCGTCTCGGCGATATGGCTGAAGCCCAGCTTGCGCAGGGCCGAGGGCAGCCGCTTGCGCTCCCAGTCCGAATACGCCGCCGCAAAGGAGGGGGCCAGCGATACGGCCACCGGCCGGCCCGAGCCGATGAGGCGCACGGCGCACTCGATGTCGTTGCGGAACTGCTTGGCGCCCTGGGGGCACTCGCGGATGCACGTGCCGCAGGCCAGGCAGCGCTCCGGCTCGACCATCGCCTGGCCCTTGTGCATCGAGATGGCCTTCACCGGGCAGACGCGCACGCAGCGGTAGCAGTCACGGCAGCGCGCCTTGTTCGTGAACACGACCTGATTAGGCGGACGCTCGGAGGTCATGGGTGTTGTCCGTGGGCCCGTGGAATGTACGCAGCGCTCAGACAGCCACTGCGGCCAGTTGCGCCGTCAGGGCCGCCATAACCTTGTCTAGATTGGTCCGTTCCAGGATCTGCTCGCCGACGCGCACCGTCGGCCCGCGGTCGCAGCGCTCGAAGCAGAAGGTGGCCTTGACATCCACCTGGTCGGCCAGCCCCTCGTCCTCCAGCCGGTGGATCAGGGCGCGCAGCAGGTCCTGCGAGCCGCGCAGGTAGCAACTCGTCCCCACGCACACGCTGATCTGCAGCTTGTGCTGGGCGCCGCTGACCAGGTCCACGTCCTCATCCTGGATGCGCCGGCGGCTGTGGTAGCCGGTGTGCAGCAGCGCGTGCGCCTTGTGCCCGCCCACCTCGCCCAGAGTCGTCTGGTAGGCCTCCTGGACGTAGGGGTTCTCCTGCGCCTTGTGCAGTTGCAGCGTCTTGTCGGCCTCGTACAGGCCCGCGGCGCGGCGCTGCCGCACGTCATGCTCGAACGAGACGGGCTGCCCGGCCCCGCCGATGCAACCGCCGGGGCAGGCCATGACCTCGATCAGATCATACTGGCTCTCGCCGGCCTTGACCTGCTCGGCCACGCGGCGGGCGTTGGCCAGTCCGTTCACCAGCGCGAGGCGGATGGTCTGGCCGTTCACTGTGACCTCCGCCTCGCGCAAGCCCTCCAGCCCGCGCACTTCGTGGAAGTCCACGGCCTCCAGCTTCACGCCGCCGAGCTTCTCGGCCGCCAGCCGCAGCACGGCCTCGGTGACGCCGCCGGTCACGCCGAAGATGACGCCCGCGCCGGTCTTGAAGCCCAGGGGCAGGTCCAGCGACTCGGGCTGCAGCTTGTTGAACTTCAGGCCGGCCTCGTCAATCATGTGAGCCAGTTCCTGGGTGGTCAGCACGAAGTCCACCTCCGGCACGCCGTCGTGGATGAACTCCGAGCGCTGCGCCTCGAACTTCTTGGCGGTGCAGGGCATGATGGAGACGATGACGAGGTCCTCGTTCGCTACGCTGAGCTGCTCGGGCAAGACCTCGCGGGCCAGCGCCCCGAACATCTGCTGGGGCGACTTGCACGAGGACAGGTGCGGCAGCAGCTCCGGGTAGTACTGCTCGGCGAACTTGATCCAGCCGGGGCAGCAGGAGGTGAACTGCGGCAGCTTGCCGCCCTGCGCCACCCGGCTGAGGAACTCGTTGCCCTCCTCGACGACCGTCAGGTCTGCGGCGAAGGAGGTGTCGAACACCTTGTCAAAGCCGAGGGCCTTCAGCGCCGCCACGATCTGGCCGGTGGTCACGACGCCGGGCTCCAGGCCGAAGGCCTCGCCGAGGGCGACGCGGACGGCCGGCGCAATCTGGGCGACGACCTTCTTCTGCGGGTTGTGGAGCACTTGCCACACCGGCTCGACCTGTGACTTGGGGGTGATGGCGCCGGTGGGGCAGACGCTGGCGCACTGGCCGCAGTTGACGCACTCGACCTGCGCGAGGTCCTTGTCGAAGGCCGGGGCGACCTGTACGTGGGCGCCGCGATGCGTGAAGTCAATCGCGCCGATGCCCTGCACTTCCGCGCACATGCGCACGCAATCACCGCACAGCACGCACTTGTTCGGGTCGCGCACCAGCGAGGGCGAGGAGGTGTCGAGCGGGAAGGCCGGCTGGGTGGCGTGGAAGCGCACCTGATCCAGGCCCAGCCGCCGCGAGATGGCCTGCAGCTTGCAGGTGGCGCTCTTGGCGCACGTGGGGCAGGCCTGCTCGTGGTTGGCCAGCAGCAGCTCCACGGCGATCTTGCGGATCGCGCGGATCTTCTCGTTGTTGGTCGTGATCTTCATGCCCGGCTCGGGGGCGGTGGAGCAGGAGGTGACGATGCCCCGGCCCTCGATCTCCACCAGGCACAGGCGGCAAGCGCCGTACACGCTCAACTCCGAGTGGTAGCAGAAGGTCGGGATCTCGATGTTGGCCTTGCGAGCCAGCTCGAGGACATTGGGCTCGCCCTCGATCGGTACTTCCCGCCCGTCTATGATCGCGACATCCGTGCTCTTCATGGTCGTGCTCCGTGGTTCTCAAACTCTTCGTAGAGCAGGCGGCTCGCCTGCCCGGTCCCCGCGCCGTCTTCTAGATCCCGCTCACGGCGCCGAACTTGCAGGCCCGCGCGCACTCGCCGCACTTGATGCAGAGGGCCTCGTCAATCGTGTGCGGCTGCTTCTTTTCGCCGCTGATCGCCCCGACCGGGCACTTCCGGGCGCACGCCGTGCAGCCCTTGCACTTGGTCGGGTCAATGACCGGCATCGCCAGGGCCTTGCACTGGCCGGCCGGGCACCGCTTCTGGATGACATGGGCCTCGTACTCGCTGCGGAAGTACCGCAGGGTCGAGAGCACCGGGTTCGGCGCGGTCTTGCCCAGCCCGCACAGCGAGCCGACGCCGACCGCCGAGGACAACTGCTCCAGCAGGTCGAGAGTGTGCTCGTCGGCGCGGCCCTGGGTGATGTCGTCGAGCAGGGCCAGCATCTGCTTGGTGCCCTCGCGGCACAGCACGCACTTGCCGCAGCTCTCGCTCTGGATGAAGGTCATGAAGTAGTGGGCCATCGAGACCATGCAGGTCTGCGAGTTCATGACCACCAGGCCCCCGGAGCCGACCATGGCGCCGACCCCGCGCAGGCTGTCGAAGTCCAGCGGCAGATCCAGGTGCTCCTCGGTCAGGCAGCCGCCGGAGGGGCCGCCGATCTGCACGGCCTTGAAGGCCTCGCCCGTCAGGCGGCCCGCGTTGTCCGTCACGCCGCCGCCGATGTTGTAAACGATCTCGCGCAGGGTCGTGCCGAATGGCACCTCGATCAGACCCGTGTTCGCCACGTGGCCGGTGAGGGCGAAGGTCTTGGTGCCGGGCGACTTCTCGGTGCCTCGGGCGCGAAACTCCGCCGCCCCCAGCCGCATGACCAGCGGCACGGTCGCCAGGGTCTCGACGTTGTTGATGATGGTGGGCTTGCCGCACAGACCGCTCTGGGCAGGGAAGGGCGGCTTGGGGGTCGGCATGCCGCGCTTGCCCTCGATCGAGGCGATCATCGCGGTCTCCTCGCCGCACACGAACGCCCCAGCGCCCTCCATGACTTGCAGCCACAGGCTCCGGCCCGAGCCGAAGAGATCGTCACCCAGGAGGCCCAGGGCCTCGGCGTCGGCGATGGCCTTGCGGATACGCCGCACGGCCAGCGGGTACTCAGCCCGCACGTAGACATAGCCCGCATTGGCCTCGATGGCCCGAGCCGCGATCATCATGCCCTCGATGACAGCATGGGGGTTGCCCTCCATCAGGCTGCGGTCCATGAAGGCCCCGGGATCGCCCTCGTCGCCGTTGCAGATGACGTACTTGACGTCACTCTCGTTGGCGAGGGCCATCTGCCATTTGCGGCCGGTGGGGAACCCGGCGCCGCCACGGCCGCGCAGGCCCGCGACGAGGATCTCCTCGCAGACCGCGGCCGGGGCCAGCTCGGTGTAGCACCGGCGAGCGGCCTCATAGCCGCCGTGCGCGATGTACTCGCGGATGTCCTCGGGGTCTATGTGCCCGCACTCGGCCAGGACCGTGCGCGTCTGGCGCTGGTAGAAGGGGATCTCATCGGTGCCGCGGCAGGCCGTGCCGCGGACCGGGTCCACGTACAGCAGGCGCTCCACGACGTCCCCGCCGACGAGGGTGGTCTGCACGATCTCGGCCACGTCCTCGGGCTTCACGCGGGTGTAGAAGGTGTTCTCGGGCAGGATGGTGACCAGCGGCCCCATCTGGCAGAAGCCCTGGCAGCCACTCTCGGACACCAGGGTCGAGCCCTGCGCCGGGGCCTCCTCGTGGTGCAGCCCCACCGTGACTTCCAGCCCGGCCGCGGCGATCTGCGCGACGAAGGCGTCGCGGACCTTGAGCGAGCCATTGGCCACGCAGCCGGTGCCGGCGCAGATGATGACCCGGCGAGCCGTCTGGCCGAGGGCCTGCTGGTGCGCCGCGGCAACTTGTGACAGGTCTACTTGCTGAGTGGTAGCGGACACGTTACTCACCGGCCTCCTCACGGGCGATGATCTCATCCAGCAGCGCCACCGCGCTGTCAGGGGTCATCAGGCCGTGTACCTCGTCGTTGATGACCAGCACGGGCGCCAGGCCGCAGGCCCCCAGGCAGGCCACGGTCTCGACTGTAAAAAGCATGTCGCGGGTCGTGCGCTGATCGCCGGTCAGGCCCAGCCGCGCGCGGATCGCGTCGAGGATGGGCATCGAGCGCTTCACATGGCAGGCGGTGCCGTCGCACATGCGCACGACGTACTTGCCCTTGGGCTCCAGCGAGAAGTGCGCGTAGAAGGTGGCGACCCCGTAGACACGGGCGGGCGGCAGGCCGAGGCTCGTGGCCACGTAGGTCAGCACCTCCTCGGGCAGGTAGCGGTACTCATCCTGCACGGCCTGGAGGATGGGGATGAGCTTCTGCGGATCGCGCCCGAAGCGGTCAATGATCTCGCAGATCTTCTCGAACTTCCGGGTTTCACACATGACGGCTGCGGCTGACATCGGCTACTCCTCCTGAACAGGCCCGCGCGGTGCGGGCCCCGGCCTCTTCCGGTTACTCGGGCGACCCGGCGTGGCGCACGGCTTCGCTGAGCTTGCGCGACAGCACCGCCAGGCTGGACGACAGTTGCACGTTCTCCACGATGATGTCGGCCGGCACCTTGAGCGAGACCGGCGCGAAGTTCCACAGGCCCTTGATGCCCCCCTCAATCATCAGGTCGGCGATCTGCTGGGCGCTGTCGGACGGGGTCGTGATGATCCCCAGGTGGATGTGCATGCGCTGGGCCAGATTGGGCAGCTTGCGCACCGGCATCACGCGCTTGCCATGGATGAGCTGGCCGACCTTAGCGTCGTCCACGTCGAACGCCGCGACGATGTCCAGGCCGTGTTCGCGGAAGCCCTCGTAGCCCATGAGGGCCGTGCCCAGGCTGCCGGCCCCGGCCAGGAACGCCTCGGTCGTGTTGTCCCAGCCCAGAAAGTGCTCAATGGCCGCGATGAGCGCCGGCACCTCGTACCCGACCTTCGGCCGCCCGACGATGCCCGTGAGTGCCAGGTCCTTGCGGACCTGTGTGGGGTCGAGCGCGAGGTCGTCGGCGATATGGGTGCAGGAGACTGCGGCACGCCCCTGGCCCTGCAGGCGCTTGAGGAAGCGGTGGTAGCTCGGCAAGCGACGCAGCGCCGGCTCCGGCGCGCGGCGCGGCAGTTCGGCATACGGGTTGGCGTCGTAGGTTTCCATCAGTCGGCCTCCTCGGGTGGGCCAGGTGCGTCGCAAATCGAGAAAACTGTATCGAGAAGTCTGTCACGATTGTTATACTCCGCTGCTAGGCCCATGTCAAGGGGTTTCGAGAAGTTTTTCGCGAATGATCTGGCCCCCCCGACTCGCAGTAGCGCGGGCGGCCTCGCCCGCGCCCCGCGCGAACGGGCGGGCGAGGCCGCCCGCCCTACTGCTACTAGGGGAGACGAGGCCGCCCGCCCTACTGACACCTGGGGAGGCGAGGCCGCCCGCCCTACTGGTACCTGGGGAAGGGGGTCGGGCGAGAAGGGGCGCGACCGGGGTCGGGCGAACCTCGACGCTCTACCCCAAACAGGCGAGGTGTGCCATGAGCCGAAGCTGGTACGATGACTGCAGGCGCAAGCTGTTCTTCGACTTCCACAGCGCCGGCACAGCCGTGGGGCTGGCGGCGGCCTTCGAGGCCGAGCGCTGGGCCGACCGCCTCGTCGCGGCCCACGCCCAGGGCGTCTCGGTCTTCACCAAGTGCGGGTTCGGCTACTCGTTCTACCAGCGGGGTAGCGTCCGCTATCAGCATCCGCACCTGCCCGCCGGACTGGACATGCTGGAGGAGCAGATCGCGGCCCTGCACCGGCGCGGGCTGAAGGCCATCGGTTACTACCACACCTTCAACAGCGAGCCGATCGCGCGCGACCATCCGGACTGGATGGAGCGCAACGCCGACGGCAGCCCGCGCGGCACGAGCATCTGCCTGCTCAGCCCCCTGGCCCACGAGTGGATGCTCCCGCACATCGCCGAGATCGTGTCCAACTACGACGTGGACGCTATGTTCTTCGACGGCACCTATGCCCACAGCCCGTGCTTCTGCGAGGCCTGCCGGCGACGCTTTGCCGCCGACAACGACGGGCTCGACTTGCCGGCGGACGCCAGCGACCCGCACTGGGCGCGGTTCGTGGCGTGGAAGCTGCAGGCGCTCAAGGACCTGCGCCAGGCCATGTGCGACACGATCCACGGCCTGCGCCCCGAAGTTGTCGTCTCCGTCAACTGGGCGTATACGCCACGCATGCCGGAGGTCGTCCCCGAGAGCATCGGGTCGCTCATGGCCGACATCATGCCTGCCGACCAGGTCTTCGCCGGCAGCTACCTGGGGGCGTACTGGGCGCTGCTGGAGCGGCCCTTTGACATCATGAACTCGGCGTTCCTGCAGTGGTGGGGCGACTGGGGCTGCAAGCCGGCGGTGGCCATGCAGCAGGAGGTGGCGACCGCCGTCGCCCATGGCGGCCTCACCTGGATCGGCTACCAGATGCAGCAGGACTTCGACGTGCAGCCGGCCGTGATGGAGGAGCTGGGGAAGACCCTGGCCTTCGTCGAGGAGCGCGAGGCATTCCTGCAGGGCGCAGTGCCCGTGCCCCATGTGGCGGTGCTGCACTCGACCACCGGGCACATGACCGAGGGGCAGGCCGCGTTCGTCGTGCGCGAGACCTCGGCCCGTGGCGCGCACCGGATGCTGACCCAGCGCATGATCCCCCACCACCTCGTGCAGGAGCACACGCTGGCGGAGCGCCTGTCGGAGTTCCGCGCGGTCGTCGTGCCCGACCAGCGCCACCTGCCGCCGACGTTGGTGGCGGCCCTGGGGGACTGGGTGCGCGCCGGCGGCGCGCTGCTGGTCATGGGCCTGACGGGCACGACCGATGAACACGGGACCGAGACGGGCGGCTTCGCGCTGGGCGAACTGCTGGGCCTGGAGCTGGTCGGCCGGTATGAGCCGTCACATGCCTACATCGAGGTTACCGACGACCGCCTGAAGCCCGGCACGCTGGACATGCCGCACCTGGCCGAGGCGCCCTTTGCACTGGTGCAGCCGGTGGCTGACGGCGTGGAGACGCTGGCGAAGCTGCGGCGGGTGTACCTGCGCAGTGACGGGGAGTACCTGCTGCGCTGGTCGCCGGTGGGTGAGGACAGCGGGCACCCGGCGATCACGCTGCGGCGCGTGGGGCAGGGCTGGGCGGCGTACATCGCGGGCGACCTGTGCCACGCCTACCAGGTCAAGAACCAGTGGAACTGCAAGCACCTGGTCGCGAACCTGCTGGACCTGATGATGCCCGAGCCCCCCGTGCGCGTCGAGGCCCCGGCGTGGCTAGAGGTCGTGCTGAGGCGCCAGCCCGGGCGGCTGCTGCTGCATCTGCTCAACCAGCATGGCGACCACGCGGTGGACACGAACTTCCGCGTGGTGGAGGAGGTGCTGCCGGTGCGGGACGTGCAGGTGCACGTGCGCATGGCAGCCCGTCCGGCGGCCGTCACACTGGAGCCCGGCGGCGTCACACCCGAGTGGGGCTACGCCGACGGAGTGGTTACGGTGCACGTGCCGGAGGTGCAGGTGCACCAGGTGGTGGCCCTGGCCGAGGGCGACTAGGGGAGGGTACGCGCCGTCACACGAACAGCAGGCACACCGGGGCGGCGATGCCGGTGAACTCCGACACCCGCTCCAGCCGGGCGCCCTCGTCCTCGATCCGGAAGACGACAATGTTGTCAGTGTCCTGGTTCGCGCACAGCAACCACTGCCCGTCGGCGGTGACGACGAAGTTGCGCGGGTGCTCGCCGCCCGTCGGCACGTGACCGAGCGCGGTCAGCAGCCCTGTGGCCGGGTCCACGGCGAAGATCGCCAGGCTGTCATGCCCGCGGTTGGTGCCGTACAGGAAGCGCCCCGAGGGGTGGAAGTGGATGTCGGCGCAGTAGCTCGTGCCGATGAAGTCGGCGGGCAGCGTCGGGACGGTCTGCAGCTCCGTCAGCGTCCCCGCCTGCCAGCGGTACACCACCACTGTGTTCGCCAGTTCGGTGATGAGATACGCCCACTGGCCCGAGGGATGGAAGGTGAAGTGGCGGGGGCCGGAGCCGGGGGCGACGGGGACGGCCTGGTGGAGGGTGAGCCTCGCGGCGGGGTCCCCGCCGGCTACGCCGACACCCCGCCCGGGGATACCGAGGGCGTAGACCATCAGGCGGTCGGCGCCCAGGTCAGCCGCGATGGCGAAGCGGCCGGAGGGGTCGAAGTTGACTGAATGGGCGTGGGGGCCCTCCTGGCGGTCAGTGACGGGACCCGTGCCCTCGTGCTGGATGAAGTCGCTGGCCGGCAGCACGGAGCCATCGGCCGCGAGGGGATGGACCACGACGCTGCCGCCGCGATAGTTGGCGCTGACCAGGCAGCGTCCGGTCGGGTCCACCGCCACATGGCACGGCCCCGGCCCGATGGTGCTCTGCGTGCCGAGCAGGCGCCCATCGGCCAGCACCACCCCGGCCACCGCTCCGGACTCGTTCTCCAGGCACACCGAATACAGCCACTCCCCGCCCGGATGCAGGACCTGGAAGGAGCAGTTGCGCAGCGGCACGAGCAGCCCCAGGTGGGTGAGTGTCCCGGTGTCGCTGTCGAAGTCCAGGCGGTAGATGCCCTCGCTACCCCGGCGTGTGTATGTTCCCACGGTGAGCATCGTCGTGTCCTCCACTGGAGCGCGGCTCTCCAGAGCCGCAGTGGCTCGCGCAACGGCTGCGGCTCTGGAGAGCCGCGCTCCATGTCCCTTCACCGTCGCTTCGGCGGCCTCCTTCCGGCAGGTGCTCGACATGGGGCGCCGAACCCTCGCGCATGGCAACCCTCCACGTCTCCAAGCTGGGCAACAACACCGACGGCGCTTCGTGGGCCACGGCCTTCACGACCATCCAGGCCGCCCTGGCGGCCATTCCGGACGACCAGGGCGGGCACCGCGTGCTCGTCCGGCCGGATACGTACTTCGAGGCGAACCTCTTCCCGGCCCATCCGGGCGCGGCGGGCGCCTACAACGAGCTGATCGGCGATGTGGACGGCCGCCATGGGGCGGGCCGCAGCGGGCAGGTCGTCATTGACAGCGGCGACCCCGACCAGCAGGGCTTCAAGAGCTACGACTGGTGGGGGCCGATCCGGGCGTATGACCACGGCTGGTCGCCCGCGCACACCGCGGAGACGTTCTCGTCCATCGGCTGGGATCGCTGGGCCTTCCGTCACCTGTATGTGACCGGCGGCGATGCGGGGATCTTCTTCGACGGCACGAACCGCGTCGAGCCGTTCAGTGTGCTCGTGGAGGATTGCGTGTCCATCGGCCGAGCCTTCGGTGGCGGGGTGGCCAGCGTGCTGTCCCGGCCCGAAGAGCCGATCACCTTCCGACGGTGCAAGTTGTGGGCGCTGGACTGGTGGGGCGATACCGCGGCGGCCTACCTGCGGGTCGAGAACCAGGCGATGCCCACCCGGCCGGACGTGCTGCTCGAGGACTGCACGATGGTCAGCCCCGTCTGCGCCCTGAAGGCCAGCAACTACGGCTTCCACACCTTCACCCGGGTCCGCGTGAACCGCTGCGCCCTGATCGCGCTGAACTTCTCGCAGCCCCATGGCACCCCGACCCCCGGCCTCATCCAGAGCGTCCAGGAGGGCAAGCTGCTGCACGTGGACCTGGAGGACAGCACGCTCATGGGCTACCAGGTGTTCGGGGTGCTGGTAGACAAAGAGACCCGCCACGACATCGGCTACAGCACCCAGGGCGACGTGCGGGCCTACGTGCAGTTCCAGCAGGAAGTGCCGGCCGGGATGCACCGGTTGGCCGGCTGGCCGGTGGACGTGTTTCAGATGCTGAACCTGCCGGCCCCGCAGCGCCCTGCGCCGTATGTCAGCCGCGAGGTGGTGGTCCGGGACATGTGCGAGGTCACGCCCTTTGTCTGGCAGGGGCGGCTGTGCCTGCTGGAATGCGTCCGCCCGGCCAGCGGCGGCACCGAACGCGACTACTACCTCTCGCTCAAGACCGTGGACACCGGCGAGGAGTTCGTCCGGTTCGCCCGAGGCTACGGCCTCGGGTCGCTGCTGGTGGAGGGGGACACGATCCACGCCTTCGCCTCGCGCTGGGACCACGGTGAGTGGCGCGATGTCACGATGTTCAGCTCATCGGACCTGAAGCGCTGGCGCAGGAAGCTGGTCATCCAGGGCGAGAACGAGGGGCTGTTCAACACCTCGGTCTGCAAGGGCCCCGACGGGTTTGTGATGACCTACGAGTCCAATGATCCGGCCTACCCGCCGTTCACGATCAAGCTGGCGAAGTCGGCCGACCTGCAGAAGTGGGAGAAGCTGCCGGAGGCGACCTTCGGCGTGGACCGCTATGCCGCCTGCCCGTGCATACGCTACGCCAAAGGCTACTACTACGTCATGTACCTGGAGCGCCGGTCGCCGCGGCATTTCTTCGGGACGTACATCGCCCGGACGAAGGACCTGCGGCACTGGGACTGGAGCGCAGCGAACCCCATCCTCAGCCCCGAGGGCCTCGACGAGGGCGTCAACGCCTCCGACCCGGATGTCGTAGAGTGGCAGGGGAAGACGCTGCTGTACTTCTGCGTGGGGGACCAACTGACGTGGGCGAACGTCAAGCGCGTGACCTACCCCGGCTCGCTGGCGAAGTTCCTGCAGTCCTGGTTCGCCGAGCCGGGAATCCCGACGCGGTAAGGGGCTGACTGTAGGGCGGGGGCTTGTACCCCGCCCATCCGTTCGGTCAGTGCCATGCGGGGCGGGGTACAAGCCCCCGCCCTACAG
>JAJFUB010000144.1 GCA_021372615.1 bacterium
CATCGAGTGCGGCCAGGCTGCCGGATGCTGCACCGTCGGCGTGTTCCTGACCGGCACCACTGCCGGGCAGTTCGCGGAGTTGGGCGCCAATGCCGCCTATGAGGACGTGCCGGCCTTCGTGGCGGCCCTGTGCGGTGACAACGCGTGAACACCCTCCCGCTGGGCAAACTCGACGCCGATTTCCTCGCCCGCCTCCTGCGGGGCATCCCCACTCCACCCGAAGTCCTCGTGGGTCCCGGCATCGGCTGCGATGTCGCCGTCATAGACCTCGGGCAGGACGAACTGCTGCTCGCCAAGACCGATCCCATCACCTTCGCCACCGACGCCATCGGCTACTATGCCGTGGCGGTCAACAGCAACGATATCGCCACCAGCGGCGGCCTCCCTCGCTGGTTTCTGGTGACACTGCTTCTACCCGAGGGCGCGACCACGCCGGAACTCGTCGAGAGCATCTACGGTCAACTACAGGACACCTGCCAGCGCCTCGGCATCGCTCTGGTGGGAGGTCACACCGAAGTCACCCACGGCCTCGACCGGCCGCTCCTGGTCGGCCAGATGCTCGGCCAGGTCCGCCGCGACGAACTCATTCACCCGGACGGCATGCGGCCGGGCGACGTGCTGCTCCTGACCAAGGGCGTAGCCCTCGAGGGCACCTCGCTCATCGCCCGCGAACAGCGCGAGGAACTCCTGCAGCGCGGCTACGAGCCCGCCTTCCTGGATCGCTGCGCCAACATGCTCTACGATCCCGGGATCATGGTCCTGCCGGAGGCGCGGGCGATCTGCGGGGCCATCCGCCCGCACGCCCTCCACGATCCGACCGAGGGCGGCCTCGCCACTGCCGTCTGGGAAATGGCCGAGGCCTCACAAGTCGGCATTCGCCTGGAATACGAAGCGATCCCATTCTTGCCTGAAGCCCAACGCCTCTGCGACGAGTACGATCTTGACCCACTGGGCCTGATAGCCTCGGGCTCCCTCCTCGCCGCTGTCGCGCCCGCCGACGCCGAAGCCGCCGTCGCCGCCTGCACCAAAGCCGCCATCGCCTGCACCGCCATCGGTCGAGCCACCGAGCTCACCGAGGGCAGCGTCCTGGTACGCGATGGCCGGGAGCAGCCGCTGCCGCGCTTCGATCAGGACGAGATAGCCCGCCTGTACTGACCGCCATTCGTGCTTCTTGACCCCAACGGGGCCACCCGCCGTCCACTGGATCATGAGAAACCGGCCCAAGCGCATGAGACACCCTCTCACCCTCAAAATCCTGCTGTTTCTGTGTCTCGCTCCCCTTTCCGCCCAGACCAATCAAAGCGTGCCCAGGGCCTCACGCCCCAAGCCACGCCCCGTTGCGCAGCCCACGGCGCCCCCTTCCACCGTCTTCAGCGTCTTTGGCGACACCCGCCCCGGCGGTAAGCCCGAGCGCCTCAAGATCGTGTCCGCCGTAGCCCGCGCCATGGCCGCCGAACGCCCTGCCTTCACTCTCGGCACCGGCGACTACATTGACGGCGCCAACAACGCCGCCGACGTCCGCCGTCAATACCAGCGCTTCTTCGAGGCCCTGTTGCCGCTCCAGAAGTCCGGCCCCGTGCCCCTGGCCGCGGCCGCTGGCAACCACGACCTGGGTGGGGGGCTGGGCGGCCTGTTCGAGCAGTACTTCGGACGCCGCTACTACTCCTTCGACGTCAGCTGCGCGCACTTCGTCATCCTCGACACTCAGCAGCCCGGCCAGTATGGCCGGATTGACGGGACACAATGGCAGTGGCTCTACCAGGACCTGACGCAGGCCCAGGACAAATCGCTCATCTTCGTGACCCTCCACCAGCCACTCTTCCCGGTCAGCGTCCATCGCGGCAGTTCGCTCGACAAGTACCCCAAGTACCGCGACCGCCTCCACCTGCTGTTCGCCAGGGCCAAAGTCAACGCGGTCTTCGCGGGCCACGAGCACCTGTACAACCACCAGGTCCGCGACAAGGTCCACTACTTCATAACGGCCGGCGGCGGCGCCCCCCTGTACGCCAACCCAGACGCCGATGGCCTCTACCACTACCTCAGAGTGCAATACAACGACGATGACTACGCGGTAGAAGTAAAGCAAGTTCAGCCTTGAGTGACGACTATGCCCGGCACTCCATGCTTTTGCCTCGCCTCTTCGGAGGGGCCGAATGATCGCGCCGTCTGCGATCAT
>JAJFUB010000145.1 GCA_021372615.1 bacterium
TACAGGTCTTTGATCGTGGACATGATCTGCGGCTGGCTGTACCACCCGCCCACGCCCTCAGGGCCGAAGTCCACGTACCAGTAGCCGGTGTGCTCGATCAGGCCGGTCGAGAACTCCCGGCGGATGGCGGCGAGGCTTTCCGTCAGATTCTGCGTCCGGCCATGCTCCTCACGCGGGTGGAGGTATGTTCGCGTGTCGGCCTCGATGATGTGGGCCTTGCCGGCCACGTTGAAGGCGTACGCCAGGCTGCGCAGCCGCCCGTCCATGCCCATCAGGCGGTGCCCGTACTCATACGGGGCCACAAAGTAGTCGATGAACGGCGACTTGAGCAGCCGCAACAGCTCCAGGTGACCGCCCTGCGTCTGCGGCAAGACGCCCATGAAGTAGCCGTAGTAGATGCCATAGATGGCGCGCCCGCCCGTGGCCTGCTTGGCCAGCTTGCCGAAGTGCTCGATGGCGTCGGCAGTCACCTTCTGGTGACAGCGGTAGTAGTCCACGACGCGCTGCTCTTTGGTCGGGTCGCGGAAGGAGGCGAGCGTGGCATTCCGGCGCGGCTCGACGCCGGGCACGGTCGCAGTGTTCAGCCGTGCCTGCGGGTCGTGCCAGGCGGCCTGCAGCTTCGCGTCTGTGCCATAGCGAGCCCGCAGATACGCCCGGAAGGCCTGCGTCATGGCCGGGCCGACATCCGGGTACTGCTGGGTCCAACTGCCGAAGTAGTGCCACTCGGCGTAGATGCCGTAGCAGGCGTGCCAGCCGATGACGCGCTTGCCCCACGGCTGGCTCTCCATGTGGCGGATGAGCGCCGTCCAGGCCGCGCCGACGTCCTTGAGCCACGCCTCGGACGCGGGCGACGGCCGCAGCACGCGCCCGGCCTCGTCATTGTCGTCAATCTGGTCGGAGGTGGCGTAGCGCACCATCTCCTCAGGATGGGCCTGCAGCCACCAACTGGGCGGCACCAGCCGCACCAGCATGTCGAGGTAGGCGTCCCTGTCCACGGACAGATAGGCCCGCACGACCTGATCCAGCGGCGTGAAGTCGTACTTCCCCGGCCCGGTCCAGCACTTGTCGAGGGCCACGTATGGCGCGTACCCGTGGATGCCCGCGTCGCGGAACTGGCCGAGGACATGCCGCCCGTAGTCACTGATCGGGTCCACGGTGCCCCGGTACGTCACCAGGGGCCGGGGCTGGTCGTTGATGAACAGCGCCGGTGCGCCATGGTACGGCCTGATGGCGGCGCGAGCCGGCTGCTGTCCCGCAAACTGCTCGGGCGGGGCCAGCAGTGTCGCCATGTGCCGCTCGTACGCCGCCCGCTCGGCGGCAGTGATGAAGGGCTGCACATCGAAGAGCGCGTGGTCATACCACGGGCCCATGAAGGCGCTGCCGAGGACGCGGACGGGGGCCCACTGACTGTCATCGAAGCCCGCCGTGGTCCACGCCGCCGGGGGCTCGGCCTTGACGGACCGCCAGGAGGCGTCGGAGTTGATGACGGTCTCCTGCTGTGCGGCCGTCTTGATGACCAGCCGGGCCAGCACCCCCGCCGGGCCGGTGCCGTTCGTCCCCTGCACAGCGAGCACATTGCGCCCGGGCTGCAGCGCGCCGGACACGTCGTACCGGTTCCACGCCGGGCCGCTGCCGATGACCGGCAGGTCGCCCCGCCCGTTCACCCACAGCCTCTGGTTGTCATCTACGAGCAGCCACAGCGTAGCGGCGCGATTCATAGCGCCCCCGGGCGCCATGAATGGCGCCGCTACGTCAAACGTCTTGCGGAACCAGCGGCTCTCCTTGAGGCAGTCGCTGGCAGGCTGCTCGGGGTACCAGATCCACTGGGCAGCGGTCTGCTGGGCCAGGCACGGCCCGGCACAGGCCAGAAGGACAGTCACCACGACTGAACGCATGGCATCACACAGCCTTCCAGGAGGTAGAGCGGGCGCCGCGGGGTCTGCCGCTCTCGTCGGGGTCTGTCCCCTGCAGACCGGCCGCGGCCGGTCTGCAGGGGGCTGACCCCACCGTCCGTAGCGAACGGGGTCAGCCCCCTCCGCAACCGGCTACGCCGCTTGCTGCGGGGACAGACCCCTCATCCTACTGTACGCTGATCTTCGTCGTCGCCGTCACCCCGCCGGCCAATTCGGTCATCTCGATGGTCCATTCGCCGGGGATATCGTTCTTGGCCGGGGCGAAGCGCATGATATGGCGGCCATCGCGCAGGGCGATCGTGCGGCGCCATGTCTCCTGGCCCTGCGGGTCCACAATCCGCAGGCGGCAGGGCACCAGGCTGTCCATGAGGCGCCCATTCTCGCCATACAGCCGCAGGTCCACCCCACTCCACGCCCCGCGCTTGACCGCCGCCGCGTACGACGTGATCCCGATCTTCTCCGGGGCCGACGAGTACAGCGCTACCAGCGTGCCGCCGAGGCGCTCCATCGTCAGCGGCACTTGCCAGCGGCCGTCGGGCAGCTTGGTGAGCGTCAGGCGCTTGCCGGTCCACAGGTCCATCGCCGCCATGCCGTCGCGGATGCCGGCTGCGGGCAGCGTCAGCGTCGTGCGCACCTGCTGGTCATACACCCCGCGCTCGCGCAGGAACTTGCGGCCCTCTTCCTCGGCCACGGGGCGGTCGGCGGTGCGCTTGTAGACCGGCATGCGCGCCACGAGGTACTTGTACTCCTCGTTGGTGTGGACATTCACGCACCACAGCATGGTCGCACCCGCCGCCTGGAAGGGTCGCACAACGACGGTGGGATCGGCCGCCTCGTAGGTGATGTAGTCCCTCATCGCCGCGCGGACGGCTGCCACGCGGTCGGCGATGTTGTAGTCGGCCTGCCCGGGCCCGGCGAAGCGCGGATCGTCATTGCTGACGTTGGAGTCGAGCCGGCCCATCGCCAGATCGCAGGGCAGCCGCGTCGCGCCGGGCAGGTCCACGGCGCTGCCCTTGTCCAGCAGCACCTTGCCGCCGCGCGCCATGTACCGCTTCAGCCCGTCCGCTTCGCTCTGGCTCAGCCAGTCGGCATTCCACAGCACCAGGGCCTCGTACTGGTACGCCTGCCCCGCGAGCAGTTCCTCGCGGCAAACGGGCTCCACATCCACCTGGGCGCACAGCAGGTTGCTGTAAGCATACAGTGTGCTGATCGCGTAGGCCCAGTTCACGGCGTTGCAGGCGAAGGGCATGTACAGGCCGACGCGCTTGGCGGCAGGCTTGAGCGCCACCTGCAGCACCCCGAGGTCATCCAGTCGTTCCGCCAGCCGCCCCACTTCGCGGATCGCCGAGGGCTTGTGTTCGGAGTAGGCATAGTAGTTCAGCCCCGACACGCCGCC
This sequence comes from bacterium, assembly GCA_021372615.1. Taxonomy (NCBI): domain Bacteria; species bacterium. Next base: position 3,310 of record JAJFUB010000145.1, read on the forward strand.
GGCCAGGTGCAGGAAGAAGGCGTTGCGGTAGTAGCTGGGCTCGTCGCCGGCGATGTAGAGGTCGGGCGTGGACCACAGGGGCAGACTGCGGTTGCCCAGCTTGGCCAGCTCGTCATAGAACAGGTTGCCGATCTCCGGCTGCCAGTAGGCATTGTAGTAGTAATAGGACAGCAGATCGAAGCCGCCGCCGCCAAAGCCGGCGGGCGGGTATTGCCCCTCGGTCCAGACGGGCACCATCATGCCTCCGGGCACCGGGCCGAACGGCACGCGCGGAGCGACCTCCTCCTTCGCGGCGACGAAGTTGCGGTTGATGAAGCCCCCCAGCTCCCTGAGGGTGTGCTCGCGCCAGAGGATCGTGAGGTCGTCATCGGGCACGATGCCCTTGGGCGGGGGCTGTAGCGCGGGCCCGGCCGCGTCGCCGGTGGGGGCGGGGATGCCCTGGCCGAGGTTGGGCGCGTTGCCCGCCGTCGGCTTGTCGCCCGGCGCGGCTTTGCCCGCGGGCGCCGGCTTCCCGGTCCGCTCGGCGAAAAGCCGGCGCGAGGTGTCTCCGAAGTCGTCGCCATAGAACGCCGAGAAGTCGTCGCAAGTCAAGATGGCGGGGAACCAGGCGGGATGCTGCGTGAGGGCCCTGATCTGCTCGCGCTGGCCCTCACTCCACCCAGCAATGACCTGCGGATGGGCGAGGCTCACCTGCCACAGCGCCGGCCGCCACGGGCTCTTGATGGGCTGGCCCTTCTCATCCTTGCGCAGCAGTGCCGGGTCCGTGTCACCCACAGCGTTGGGGAAGCCCTCGTAGGCCTCGATGCGCTGCACGAACTGCATTCCCAGGCGCAGCAGGTCATCATCATAGCCCGCCCCGCACACGGGGTTGAGGTGGTAGCTCCGGATCTCTTTGAGATATGCCGCGCGGCGGAAGGCATTGGCCGGGACACCGCCCCACACGCCCAGGAAGAAGGGCCGGTCGGGCTTACCGACGAGGGAGAGGGCGACATCGCGCACAACGTCAGTAGCGCGGGCGGCCTCGCCCGCGCGGGCAGGCGGGCCGCCTGCCCTACTGGCATCGTCAGCGAACTTCACCTCCAGCTTGTACTCCCCTCGCCGCAGTCCCTCGGTCGGCACCTTGAGCAGCAGCGCCGGGACGTCGCCCTCGGGCACGCCCAGCTTCCTGTCCTCGGTGTAGTAGGCCCCGTTCGCATCGCTGAGCTTGACCGATAGTGAGCCGGTGAGGACGTTCCCGGTGTGATTGGCGAGAGTGACGAGGCCGGTGATCGGCTCCTCAGGCAGATAGACGGAGCGGGTGCCCGTGTCTCCCAGCGTGATCGTGAGCGCCAACGGCGGGAGGGGCTTCTCCACCCGGGCCGCCTCGGGCACCGCCACCGGCTTCCCCCAGAAGTTGGCGGCCTTGTAGATGTCCGCCAGCAGCGGCAGCTTGACTTCATCGCCCCGTAGCTTGATCGGGAAGGATAGCAGGCCGCTCAGCGGGTACTCGGGGTTCACGGTCTTCAGGAAGATGAGCGAGGCCTTGTCCTTCGGGGCCTCCACCAGCGTCAGCGTCACGTCAGCGGTGTTGGCGGGCATGCCGAACCAGGGCTGGGTCAGGCCCCAACGCTTGCCCTCGTCGGTCAGGACCTGCTCGTGGTTGGGCGGGCCGTACAGGATGCGCTGGTCGGTGTGGACGTCCACCAGTTGCGGCATGAGCCCTCCGGTGCAGCGGATCGGCCCTTCGGGGCCCTGGGCGTAGTAGAACGTGACATCCCCCATGAACACCAGCCGCCCGCCGGCCTGCATGTACTTGCGGGCGACGCTGTCGGCGTAGAGCTTCGCGTCGAACCAGCCCTTCGCGAAGGCGTCCCAGCCACCGGGCTGCAGGATCGGCCCGGGGATCAGCCCCGTGGGCAGCAGCGCCACGGTGCCGTATGCCCCGGCCTTGGCCTTCGCGGCCATCCAGTCGGCCAGCTCCTCGGCCTGGAGCGGCTTGAAGCCCCGCAGGACGAAGAACTCGCGGGTCTGCACCGGCTCACCGGCCCAGCCGACGACGTCATAGCGGTCGTCGGCGAAGATGACGGCCTCGGTCGTCTGAGCGGGTGGGGCCTGGGCCGCCAGGACGGCGGCAGTGCAGGCGATGACACACAGGGCTATCGTCAGCAGGCGCATGGTGGATTCCTCTTGTCGAACGGCAACGGCACGGATCTGCCTCACCCCCGGCCCCTCTCCCTCACTTCGCTCCGCTCGTTCGGGAGAGGGGGGAACGGCAACGGCGACTGCCCCCCCACCCCTCGCCTCCCGCCTCCCGCCTCCCGAATCCCGAATCCCGAATCCCCAATCCCGCCCCCTCATTCGTCCCAGCGCAGCAGCACCGCTCCCGCCTCGTGCGAGCGGAAGTTGAGCATGTCGTAGATGTCCGGGGCCATTGTGTAGGGCACGTTGTGGGTCACGATCTCCCCCACCGGCAGCTTGCCGGCCGCCAGGAGGCGTGCCCCTACGTCGAACAGGCCCGGGTCGTAGTCGTAGCCCGCGCCGCCGCCGAGCAGGTCCTTGTGCAGGAATTCGTGGCGCAGGATGGTGAGCGGGGCCGAATGGATGCCGATGAGCACGACGCGGCCGCCCGTGCGGCAGAGGCGCTGGCTCAGCTCGAAGGCCTCCACATGCGGTCCGGCGGCACAGTGGAGCACACAATCAGCCATGTGGCCGCCTGTCAGCTCCCTGATGGCCTCCACCGGGTCCCCTTCGCCGACGCGTACGCCCGCGTCAGCTCCGATCCGGGCCGCCAGGTCCAGCCGGGAGGGGTCCAGGTCGAGGGCGAGGATCTGCCCCGGCCCCCGCAGATGCGCCCACATGGTCATCAGGAGCCCCACCAGACCCAGCCCGACCACCGCGACGCGCTCGCCGACGCCGATGTTGGCCTTCATGGTCCAGTTGTAGCAACTGCGGCCCCAACAGATGAAGGGGGCATCGTCCCAGCTCATATGAGGAGGGATGCGGAGGGGGGAGCGGGTGTGGTCGCCCGCGGCCGGGGAGACGACATACTGCTGGTGGTGGCGCATGGTCACGACCCGGTCGCCCACCTCCCAGCCGGCCGCGTCGGCCCCGACGGCCTCGATGACGCCGGCCATGGCATACCCCAGGTCGTGGTTGGGCCACTTGCTGTCCTCATCGCCGGGGAGCCGCCGGACGCGGTTCAGCTCCGAGCCCGGGCTGATCAGGGACCGGACGCCCCGGATGAGCACATCTCCGGGGCCCATCTCGGGCATGGGTACGTCGGCGACGACAACCTTGTCCGGCGCTTCGGCGATGAGCTTGTACATGCGGTGCCTCCGGGTGTGACGGCGTCCTGATGACCTTCTCCGAGGGGTGCGCCAACCCCTCCTGTAGCGGCGGGGCCCCGCCGGGGCTCAGCTTGACACTGCCCGAATCCGCCCCTATAATGGCGTTGCAGCCGATGGGGGCGGTCATGGTCGTGCGTGGCTGGCAGTAACGCAACCCGCGTCTGAGGAGGCGCCCGTCTCATGGCCGATAATGGTTCGAGCAAGCCGTCACGCGACGTGGACGACATTAGCCTGGATGATGTCCGGCCGGCCGGCAAGCCCCGTCGGGGCAGTGCCGTGCTCGTGCTGGTGCTGCTGATTCTCATCGTTGTCGTCGTCGCTGTGGTCATGAACAACCAGAAGAAGGCGGCGGCAGAGGCCAAGCGGCAGGCCGCGGTGGCCGAAGGCGCCCGCCAGGCGCAGATGGACGTCGCCAAGAAGAACCTCCAGGCCGCCTACGACCTGGCTGCGGCCGGTGATGTGGAGGGCGCCATCGCCAAGCTCGAAGTCGCCGACGGCATCATGGGCAACGTTGTCAGCGCCGCGAATGCCGAGAAGAACACCGACGCGGCCAGCCAGGCTCTCAACCAAAAGAAGTATGTTTCCGATGCACTGAGCGCCCTGCGGGCCAAGCAGCAGGAGACCCAGGCCCTGGCCATGGAGCAGTTCTCGGGCCTGGCGAGCCAGTTTGGCCTGCAGGCCCCCGCGGCGCCACAGACGACGACGCCCGAGGCGACGAGCACGCCGGAGACCAGCAGTGAAGCGGCGCCGACGTCCGATGCCACGGCGGCGCCAGTGACCAGCCAGGATACCACGACGCCGGCGGCCACCCCTGCGGCTCCAGCGGCTCCGGCTGCCCCCGCTGCGGCGCCGGCTTCGGGTGCTCCGGCGGCCCCGGCGGCCCCGGCGGCCCCGGCAGCCCCGGCAGCTCCGGCCCCGGTCGCTCCGGCCGCGCCCGCCGCGCCGTAAGCGCCAGGCGCCCAGGCGTTGACTGATTGCGAGGGGCGGGCGGCTCAGCCCGCCCCTTTCAGCTAGTGAGGGAGCATATGCCCCGGCTCCGGGCCGCTTGACGGCCAAGCCGGGCAGGGGGGTGAGGCCGGCGTTCCAGGGGCCCACTGATTGTCACCAACACCGCCAGGGAGGCTTCTGCGATGGCCAACGGTAAGCGGGCGGCTCAGCTTGTTGGCAGGCTAAGGGCCAAGAGTTCGTCCTCACGCGACGATGTCGTTGCACAACTGGTCGACCTGGGCTTCGAAGCCGTGCCCCCGCTCCTCAAGGCCCTGGGCAGCAAGGACTACAAGGTCCGCATCGCCGCCGCCGAGGCCCTGGGTCGCATTCGCGACCCGGAGGCCATCGAGGCGCTCATCGCCGCCCTCGGCGACTCGAGCAAGAATGTGCAGGAGGCCGCCGCCGAGGCGCTCACTCGCGTCGGCGACGCCGCCGTGCCCCCGCTGCTCGACGCCCTGATCGGCAAAGACCAGGCAGCGCGCAAGTGGGCCGCGGAGGCCCTCGGCAACCTCGGCGACGAGTCGGTAGCCCAGCAGCTCATCATGCGCCTCAACGACGCGAACGTGGAGGTGCAGCGGGCAGCGGTGACGGCGCTCGGCGGCCTCAAGAGCAAGAAGGCCCTCGAGCCGCTGATCGACGTCCTCGCCTCCGACAATGTCGAGTTGGCCCGGGCAGCCGCCGAAGCCCTGGGCAAGATCAAGGGCCCCATTGCCATCCAGCCCCTGATCGAGGCGCTCTCCTCCCCCAGTGTTGATGTCCGCTCCGCCGCTGCCGGCTCCCTGGCCCGCGTGGGCAAGCGGGCCGTGTCGGCGCTGCTACATACCATCAAGCATGAGGACTACGTCGTCCGCCGCTGGGTGGTCGAGATCCTCGGCAACATTGGGGCCGAGGAGGCGCGCGACGCGCTCATCGAGGCCCTTGACGATCCCAATGAGCGCGTGGTGCACTACGCGGCCATCGCCCTGGGGAAGATCGGCAAGCCGTCGGTCATCCCCCACCTCGTGGCGCTGCTGGACCACGAGAAGGAGGACGTGCGCTGCGCCGCAGTGCAGGGGCTGGCGTCCATCGGGACCTACCAGGTGGTTCAGCACCTGTCGCAGATGCTCGAGGACCCTGACTGGGTGACGCGGCTGACGGCGGCCCGCGGGCTGGGGCAAGTGGGCACTCGCACCTGTGTCGAGCCGCTGGTGTACGCGCTGCAGGACGAGGAGTGGAGTGTGCGGCGCCACGCAGCGGCCTCTCTGGGGCTGGTGGGGGTCAAGAAGGGCGCGGCCGAGCCGCTGATCGAGGCTCTCGACGACCCGAAGCCCTCCGTGGTGCGCGCGGCAGTCGTCTCGCTGGGGCAACTGGGCGCCACCGAGGCGGTGCCGCGGCTCAAGGAGCTGCTGAAGCACTCGGACGACAAGGTGGGGGCGGTGGTCTCTGAGGCCCTGGAGACGCTGGGAGAGGAATGACCGCCCGCGAGCAGAAACCCCGAGGCCCGGCATCCGCCGGGCCTCTTTCGTTTCCAGGGGGTGATGAGCCAGTGGCTCAGGTCTGGGTGTGCAAGGAGACACTCAGGCGGCGGGTGCCGCGTCGTGTGCGGCGGGCCCCGC
>JAJFUB010000146.1 GCA_021372615.1 bacterium
CAGGCCCGACACGAGCATCTGCGGCGCGAAGGCGGCGAAGGGCACGAACAGCAGGGCCATCAGCGGGGGCTGGTCGAAGCCGATCAGGGCCATGTTGGCGCTGTCCTGCCAGTGGAACGCGCGCCAGGCGTTGCCCATGGCGGCGATGGTGTCGAGGTCCACCAGGGCCCGGCCGTGCGCCTGCAGGCCCAGGACGAGCGCCAGGAGGGCCGGGAGGAGGAAGGCGAGGAGATGTGTGAGGCGCTGGCGCATGGTTGGTTCCTACGGCAACGGCGTCCTACCCCCTGCCCCCTCCCTGAAGGGAGGGGGGACGGCAACGTCCCAACCACCCCGTACGTCACCGCCCAGGCCCTGTCCCCTGTCCCCTACCTTACGTCGCCCCGCCCATCGTGCCGTGGTCGGTCTTCTCCCAGTAGTGCGGGCGGGTGATGAGTTGGGCGGCGGCCTTGTAGGCGCCCCAGCTCATCATCAACCAGTACAGGGGCGTGAGGACGCTGTACTTGACCAGGTCATAGTAGCCCCGGTTCAGGCAGCCCACCACCGTGATATACACGAAGATGAAGTTGGCCACCAGCAGGCAGAACGTGCCCAGGGCGTAGACGGGCGTCGGGAAGACATAGGTGATTGTGGCCCAGTGGGTCAGATACCACGCCAGCGTCATCAGCCAGTAGATCGGGTTGAGCAGGAAACAGGCCACCGAGCCGCCGATGGTCATCTGGAACGAGAAGAACGAGCCCGTGCCGAGCTGGCGCCATAGCTTCAGCGGCCGGCGCATGTGGACGAGATAGGTCTGGATGTACCCCTTCACCCACCGGGAGCGCTGGCGGAACCACGACAGGAAGTTGCCGTTGGCCTCCTCCCAGGTCGTCGAGTCGATCATGGCCGCACCGTAGCCATGCTTGTGCAGGCGGATGCCCAGGTCGCAATCCTCGGTGACGTTGAACGGGTCCCAGCCCCCGATCTCCTTGAGGGCCCGCACCCGGAAGTGGTTCGAGGTGCCGCCCAGCGGGATCGGCCATCCTGACGCCGTCAGCCCTGGCAGGAAGAGATCGAACCAGGCGCTGTATTCGCTGGTGAACCACCGCGTGAGCAGGTTGTGGCGCTGATTGTAGAAGTTCAGCTTGGCCTGCAGGCAGACGATGCGCTCGGGGAGCCGCGCGAAGGCCGCGGCGGCCTTCTTGAGTTGGTCGGGCTCGGGGCGGTCCTCGGCGTCGAAGATCACCAGGCAGTCGCTGTCGCAGGCGTACAGGCCGTAATTGCACGCCTTGGGCTTAGTCTTGGGCTGGCTGTGGGGGACGACGACGGGCTTGAACTGGGGCGGGAGGGCCAGCTTCGCGCAGGCCTCCTGCGTGACTGCGTCGTCCTCCTCCATCAGGAGCTGGATCTCCAGCTTCTCAGGCGGGTAGTCGAGGTTCGACAGGCCCTCCACCAGCCGTGGCAGCACCAGCGCTTCGCGGTACAGCGGGATCAGGATGGTGTAGGTGGGGAGGTCCTCATCGCGGAGTGCTGCCAGCTCGTCGGGGGTGAACGCCAGGGCCACCGGGCGCTCCAGCGAGGTCCAGATCAGCCAGAACTTGTAGCAGGAGTGGACGACGTAGAAGACGACGGCGAGGCTATTGAGCAGCAGCAGGGCCTGCAGGGGGCTGCGCCACAGCAGCCCCGCCAGCGCCAGCACGATGGCCGCCACCGCGACCCGCTGCGGCCGCGTCCACGTCCACTTCGCGCAGTCCTCCGGGTGCTCGTGCAGGATGCGCAGCGGGTCAATTGGGGGTGTCGGCGATGCCTTCATCGGCCGGGGCAGGCTCCGAGGTCAACGGCAGGCCCGCCGGAACTCCGGCGGGCGTGAGCTTCGTGTGATGGCTCCACGCGCCCCGGCGTGTCAGCGTCGGGGCCCAGGGCGCCAACAGGTATGTTGCCGCCCGGACTACTGGCGTTCCAGACCCGCGGGCTTGGGGGGCACCGTGGGGCTGGGCATCGTCTCGGTGGGCATGTCCACCACGAGGCGGTTGCGGATGGCGTCCCAGGTGACAGTCGCCCCGAGGGCCTCCAGCGGCACGCGCGGGGCCACGAACAGCGTTCCGTCCCGGAGCACCGCCGGCTGCTTCATGTCGCGCGTCTCGAGCTTGTCGGAGCCCACGATCAGGCGCGGCGAGTTCACCGTGATCTTCACTTTTCCCAGCGCGGTCTGGGCGAACAGGGACTGGTCCTTGGGCTGCCAGGTCAGGACGGCCCCTGCTGCCTGCAGTACGGCCTTGGCCGGCACGACGAGCGTGCCATTGGGCATCTTCGCCGGCGGCTGCGGCAGCTCCAGGCGCTTGCCGTTCACGACGACGCTGATGACGCTCAAGCGCTCATATTCCTGCTGCAGGGGCTTCGCGGGCGCCCAGTTGACCTGGATGGTCGCCTTGCGGGCGAGCATCGCCAGGTAGTCGTCGCGCGAGACGAGCTTGGCACTCTGGAGCGTGGCCTCGATCTGGGCACGCGCGTCGGCCAGCGCCACGATCTGCGCCGGGCGACGCTCCTTGACCATCGCAATGTAGAAGCCGCCGGCGGCCCGCAGCGGGCTGCTGACGACGCCCGGCTCCATGGTCATGACGGCCTCGGCGACGGACTTGTCGGGCAGTTCGGCCGCCGACACCCACCCCAGGTCGCCGCCCTTGTCCTTCGAGGCGTGCTTGGACAGCTCCCGCGCCACGGCGTCGAACTTGTCTCCGGCGGCCAGGCGCTCGCGCACGAGATAGGCTTCCTCGATCGTCGCGGTCCCGATCAGGAACACATGCGCCTGCGCGGCCTTCGAGAACTCCGCCTGGTGGTCGAGGTAGTAGCGGCTGATCTCCTCATCCGAGACGGCGCTCATGCGGTCCATGAGTTGCCTGAGCATGGCCTCGGTCATCAGCTTCTCAATGTACGCCTGGGCGGTGTAGCCCTGGGCGTGCAACTGGCGCTCGAAGGCGGCCTGTGAGGCGAACTTGCTGCGCTCTGCCTCGAACAGCGCCTGCACTGCCTCCGGCGGCACCTTGATCCCCTGGCGGCGCGCCTCCTGGCGCACCAGCCGTTCCTCGATGATCGCTCGCAGGATCGGCGTCGCCCAGTGGTTCGCGAGCGTCTGGTTCACCTGCGCGGCGGTAATGGGGCTGCCGTTCACGGTGGCCTGGATCACGACCGGCGGCGCCACCGGCGTGGCTGGCGTGGCCGGGGCCACCGGGCGAGCAGCGCCCCGGACAGGGGCCGGGTTCGTCTGGGCCAGACACGGGACAACGAGCAGGCACGCCAGCAGGAGACACACGAGGACGGGAGGTTTCAAGGCGAGAACCCCCTTTGCGGGAGTGGGTGCGTGAGACCAACCGAATTATAGTGGTGCGAAGAGAGTGAGTCAAAGGCGCGGCGGGTGTCCGCCGGGCGCGGTGAACCGCGCCCCTACTGGAGCAGCTCGGCGAATTCGAGGGCGTTCTGGGCCGCGCTGCCCGAGTAGTGGTTGTTGAAGAAGACCAGCACGTCCTCGGCCTGCCGCTGCAACTCCTGCACCGGCGCAACCCATTCGCGCAGTTCGGCCTCGCTGTACAGGTAGTTGTAGCGCTCCCAGGACTGCTCCGAGCCGTACCACTTGGCGGCATTCCGGCCGTGGAACCGCACGTAGGCCAGGGGCGCCGTGACGGCCGTCACCGGGGGCACCAGGTCCTGCATCCGGGGCTCATCCACGCAGCAGTAAGCCATCTGCTTGTCGCGCAGGAAGCTGAAGGTGCGGTCGTCATCCACCCAGCTCCGGTGGCGGAACTCCACCGCCACGGGCAGCTCCGGCCACTGCGCGCGGATGAAGGCCAGGTGGTTGACGTGGTCGCGGCTGAGGACGAACTGGTTGGGGAACTGCAGCAGCACGCAGGCCAGCCTGCCCGCCTCGATGAGGGGCGTCAGGCCGGCGAGGTACGTGGCGTACAGCTCGGGGTCCTGGCTGCGCCCGATGGTCACGTCCTGGTAGGACTTCACCGCGAACCTGAAGCCCTCAGGCGCTTTGCGGGCCAGGCCGCCCATCGTGCCGGCCGCGGGCAGCGTGTAGTGGGTGAAGTTCAGCTCCACACAGTTGAACCGGCGCAGGTACAGGCTGAAGAAGTCCTTCTTCGCCGTCTTCTCCGGGTAGAAGCGGCCGACCCAGTCGTCATAGGAATAGCCGGACGTGCCGATGTAGAGCATGGTGGTCAGTGACAAGTGACAAGTGACAAGTGACAAGTGTAACGTGGACGCCACAGATCCATGCCGGCAGTTCTCCTTCGCCGTCGCGCTCACCTTCGCAGCGAGACGACGAGCCCCACCGAGCATAGGCGCGCTCGATCCGCTCCCTCCAACACGCACGTACGTTGACAGGGATACTTGACATCGGCCGAGGGTCGCAGTAGCATTCCTTTGCTACTATCGGTCCTTACTCACAAGGGGGTCCCCTGTGGTTCGGAAACTCGTTGCCGTCCTCGCGCTGGTTATCTGCATCGCGACGCTCACGGCCGTCGCGGCTGCTGACCCGATCGACGATGCTGTTCAGCAGGCCAGAGCGAATGGCAAGAACGTGCTCATCGACTTCTGGGCTGGATGGTGTCCCTGGTGCATCAAGATGGACCAGACGTTCCAAGACTACCGGATCGCCAATGTCGTCCGAAACGGCTTCATCTACGTCAAGTTGGACTGTGGCGCTGGCGACCGGTTCCAGGATAGGCAACGTCAAGTTGGCCTGACGGGCTACCCTCTCCTTGTCATTGTCGATCCTAACTGCATGGTTCTCGGCAAGCAAGACGGCTACTCCCCCGCCGAACAGCTCCTGCCATTCCTCCAGAGATACGCCCGAGGTCCCGATCTGCCGCCGATGCCACCGGACCCGCAGCCCGCACCTACTGGTCTAGCCGGAACCTGGTTATCTGGCGACGGCGACACGTGGATCTTCAGTCTCAACCGCTTTGAACTTCGCCTACCTAATCGCCTGCCCATCCTGGGCACAGTCAACCAGGTTGCCTTCAACCAGTACAACCTCACCTCTGGTGACGGGGCCAGTCTCACCATCGTCATTAACTCCCAGACTACCAATGTCATCAATATCACAATGGTCTCGCAAGGAGGCGAACGCCACACAACCGAGTTGCGCCGCCAGGATTTCGGGCCTGGGCCAATGCCCACTCCTCAACCTCAGCCCCAGCCGCAACCGCAGCCGGAACCCACAGGAGACTGGAACTACCTCACTGAACTCTACCCGTCAAGGCAGGAGACTTTCTGGAATAGCTGGATCCCTCCACAAGGTGTCAACTTCGAGGGTAGCCCGCAAGCACATTCATACTATGGTACTGCTGGCGCCGATAACTACGGAACGTTTTCGCTCGCGCGTCTCACATGCCCTCGTCCCGCCTCGGTCCTTGATGTCACTTTGGGTATGGCTGACGAAACATCGCCCGACGTGACCTTTCTGTTCCAGGTTATAGTAGACAGTGCCCCTCCAATCGAGAGGAGGGTGATGCTGAGGAGTCACCAGCGTTTACAGCTTGATATACGAGGCAAAGGCCGTCTTGAGTTCAGAACGAAGCAACTCACCGGCCAGTTCAACTGGAACAACAAGCCCTTGTTGGTCGAGCCAAAGGTGTACTACTGACGGAATCGCCCTATTTCAGAGACAATAGCACGATCGCAGGCCAGCCGCTTCATGGCATGTGCAGCGTCGGCTAGTCCGAACGCGTCGCTGTACCTTCTCCCATTAGCTCAACTCACCGCGACTCTCGGCTACCATCGTCCGCCTCACCTGCGGTCCTGGCCGGGCACCTCCCTCCGACTTTCCCACAATCGCACCACCCCGCTCCCCACCGCCACCCCCGGCCGACGACCCGCGATTATGGAAAAGTCTCCGGTCGGCCCGGCCGCACCGCTTTCTGCCTTCCCCGGAACCCAACGGCTTTGTACATTTGTCTTTGAGGAACGAGAACGACCCCGACCCGTTCGGAGGGTAACCATGGCTCCGCGCAGCGATTACAGCGACGAGCTCCCAGCCATCGAGCGCTACCGCATTGTCCTCGGGGCTTTCCTGCCAATGATGCCTGACGCGCAGAAGATCATCCGCCAGATCCGCAAGAGCCGCGGCCTCTGCGATCCTCGCGACCAGGATGACCTTGCCGAGAATCTGCGCATCGTGACGCCCCAGGCTCTTGAACCAGACGTGCGCGAAGCTCTGCGGCGGCACCGTGACCTGCCCCCATTGGTGGTACCACATCTCATGTTAGTCTTGGCCGTGTTTTCGGCCCTCATTGTTCTAGGCCGCCGTTCGTGCTACACTCCCTGCCGCCGGCCCGGAGGGTAGGGCTCCGCAGGAGTGCGACCCGAGCGCCGTGGCCGGGGACCGAACGGATTGGGCGGGGTACAAGCCCCCCCTACAGCACAACTCCCGCGCCGGCGCCGGTGTGCTTGTCGCCGGTGACCGTCAGGGCCCCATTCACGATGACATGGGCGACGCCCACCGGGTACTGGTGCGGGTCGGCGTACGTGGCTCTGTCGGCGATGGTCTCCGGGTCGAACACGGTGATGTCGGCGGCATAGCCCTCGCGCAGCAGGCCCCGGTCCGTCAGGGCCAAGCGGCTGGCCGGCAGGGACGTACACTTGCGGATAGCCTCGGGTAGGCTCAGCAGCTTCTCTTCGCGCACGTAGTGGCCGAGGAGGCGCGGGTAGGTCCCGTACGAGCGCGGGTGCGGCCGTCCCTTGGCCAGGGCGCCGTAGGGCGCAAAGGCCAGGCCGTCGGTCGCCACGCAGCCCAGCGGGTGCGCCAGCGCCAGCTTCATGTCGTCCTCGTTCATCGAGAACAGGCAGACGCTCACATGGGCCTGCTCCTCGGCCAGCAGGTCCAGCGTCGCCTCCAGCGGGTCCTGTCGGCGCCTTTCGGCGACCTCGCTGAGTCGCAGGCCGACCGCCCACCGGTTCGCCTCGCTGCCGACATCCGTGACGAGGATGTCCGCAAAGCTCAGCTCAAACGGGTTGTGGATGCCGGGGTCCCTCTGGGAGGCCTCGAACTCGTCGCGCAGCCGCTGGCGGCACTCCGGGTCGCGCAGGCGCCCCACCAGGGCGTCGTTCCCGCCATCGTGCATCCACGCCGGCAGCGAGCCGGACAGGTGGCGGCTGCCGGCGGTGTACGGGTAGACATCGAAGGCGATGTCCAGCCCCTCGTCCCGCGCCTGCTCGATGCGCTCGAGGGCCTGGGGCATGTTGCCCCAACTGGCCTTGCCCGAGCACTTCAAGTGGTCAATCTGCAAGCGCAGCGGACCGTCTTCCATGGCTTCGAGGGCAATGCCGATCATCTCTTCCAGCGCCGGCAGTTGTCGCACGCCCTCATTGCGCGTGTGGACGCTGACCTCTGCCCCGTGGGCCGCCGCTTCGCGGCACAGGCCCACCAGCTCGTCGCGCGAGGCGAAGCTGCCCAGGGCGTAGGCCAGGCCCAGGGAGATCCCCACAGCCCCGGCTGCGAAGCCCTCACGGGCCGCGGCGCGCATGGCGTCAATCTCCGCAGCCGTCGCCGGCCGGTTGGCGAAGCCCATCGCGAAGGCCCGGAGAGCGCTCTGGCCCAGCATCGGCGCGACGTTGACCGACGTCTGGGCCTGGCGCAGCACCTCCAGGTATTCGGCGGGGGTGCGCCAGCAGAACTCGACGTCGGCCTCGATGAACGAGCAGATGGCGCGGAGCTGCGCCTCCGCGCCGGGACGGATCGGGAAGACGCCCATGCCGCACTGGCCGTTGCACTCGCTCGTCACGCCCATGTGGACTTTGCTCTCGGCGCGCGGGTTCTGCAGCAGCGTCAGGTCGGAATGCGAGTGCAGGTCAATGAAGCCCGGACAGACCACCTGGCCGGCGCAGTCGAGCTGCAGCTTCGCCTCGGCGCCGGCCAGGTCGCCTACCGCGACGACGCGGCCGCCGGTGACGCCGACATCCGCAGGTCGTCGCTGCGCCCCTGAGCCGTCAATGACGGTGCCCCCGCTCAACAGTAGATCCAGAACCAACTACTTCCCTTCTTTCTCATGCCATGTCTGACGCAGTCGCGTGATGACCAGTTCGGCCGCGTGCTCCAGCGACAGGTTGCCGGTATTGATGACCAGATCATACAGGTGTACGTCGTTTGGCTCGCAGCCGAAAAAGGCTCGCAGGAAACGGCGCTGCGCGTGGTCACCCTCCAGGAGCCGCCGCCGCGCCTCCTCCGGGGTCAGCCCGTACACCTGAGCCGTGCGCTCCACCCGCACTTCGAAGGGAGCGATGAAGCGCACCCGCAGGGCCTTGGTCAGCACGCACGGCCCCCCCCGGCCGATGATGACCGCGCGGCCCTCCTTGGCGATGGCGCGCAGCACTCTCACCAGCGAGCGCAGATAGACCGTGTCCTGCACATTGCGGCGGTCCATGAAGCTGAGCAGCATGCTGCCGACGCTGCTCCGACTGCTGGTTTCGTGCCGCATGATGCGCTCGGGGTCGGTGTTCGCCTGGGCGGCGATCTCCTCGATCAGCTCCCGGTCATAGTACTTGAAGCCGAGCTGATTGGCGAGCATCTTCCCGGTCGAGGTCCCGCCGCTGCCCAACTCTCGGGAGATGGCGATGACAGGGCCCGCGACATGGTGTACCTCCTCGTCATGTCGCATGGACTGCACCAACTGGCGGTCTATCTCCCACCGTCGGGAGGCCTTCTCCAGCAGGCTCTGCCGTGTATCCATGGTCGTGCCTCCTGTTCATGACAGGGCGCGGTGCCGCCGGGCGCAGGAGATCATGCTTCTCTTGCCGAATGTTCACTGCGGCAACGCACCATTCCTGCTAGATCATCATACCCATGAACCCGCATATCCCTACGCAGAGGTGTTGGCCGTCTCTGACTCGCTTCGACCCGGCCGCCGGACAGACAGTCCGCGCGCCGCTGGGCGGTGGACCGGGCTGGTGGGTGGGCGCTCCCAGCGCCATCCGCGACGCTGACAGCGGCCTGTACTACCTCTACTACCGCTACCGCAAGCCCCGCGAGCTGGGCCGAGGGGTAGAGTGCCGCATCGCCCGGAGTGCCGACGGCTGCGACTTCGAGGACGTCTGGTCGGCGGGCAAGGCCGATCTGAACACGCAGTCCATGGAGAAGTCCGGCCTGTTCAAGCTGGGGGACCGCTGGCTGCTTTACCTGTCCTTCGTCGGGGAGGACGGGCGCTGGCGGATTGAGGCCGCCGAGGCCAACCGGCCGGAGGCCTTCGACACCCGCCAACTACGGCCCGTCCTCGCGCCGGACGACTGCGACGCCGAGGGGGTCAAGGACCCGGCGGTCTACGAGGTCGAGGGCCGTCTCACCATGATCGTCAGCTACGCGCCGAAGCCCCGGCGCGCCGTGGACGCCGGGGCCATGCATAGCACCGGCGATGTGTACAACACGGGGCTGCTGAAGTCGCACACGGGCCTTGCCACGAGCACGGACGGTCTGGCGTGGCAGTGGGAAGGCGATATCCTGACGCCCCCCGAGGCGGGCTGGGACAGCTACTGCACGCGCCTGGGCTCCGTGGTGCGCGGCACGGGGTGCTGGCTGGGCTTCTACGACGGCAGCGCCAGCGTAGCGGAGAACTACGAAGAGAAGGTCGGGCTGTGCGCCAGTCTGGACTTGCGCCACTGGCAGCGCCTGACGACCGACGGACCGCTGGTCCTGTCTCCGCACGCCTCGGGGTCGGTGCGCTACGTGGAGGCGTTGGCGGAGCCCCAGAGCGTTCTGCTATACTACGAGTATGCGCTGCCGGACGGGTCGCACGACCTGCGTGTGCAGCGTCTACCGCTGTAGGCTGAGGAGACGTCCATGGCGCGAAGCATCAGGCTGCTGGCATCCCTGGGCGTGTTGGCCCTGCTGGTCGGGGCCGGCTGCAAGGAGAAAGCGGACGACACGGCGCCCCAGACGGGCACGGACCGCAGCGCGGGCGTGCAGAAGGCCCTGCGGCGTAGCCTGATGCGGGCCGAACGTCGGCCCCGTGACCTGCAGGTTCAGCTCGAGGCAGGCAAGCTCGCGTACGAGCAGGGCCTGTATAACGACGCCTACCGGGCCTATCTGCGGGCCTGCAACATCGATCCCCAGAGCCTCGACGCGATGGTGGGGATGGCCCGCACCAACCTCAAACTGCGCAACCCCACGCAAGGGCTGGACTGGGTGGGACGGGCGCGCCGCATGAAGCCCGACGACGCTGATCTGCTGGAGCTGGAGGCCCGTCTGTACTTGCTGTCGGGGCAGATGGACCAGGCCATTGCGGGCTTCCGCCGCGCCACGGAGGTGCAGCCCGGGCAGGTCACGACCTGGCTGAACCTGGCCTCGGCCTATGCCATCACCCGCCGCTACGGCCTGGCGGTCGCGAACGCGCGGAAGGCCGTCACGCTGGCGCCCAACTCGGCGACACCGCACTTCGCCCTGGGGCGCTTCTCCGAGAAGAACGGCGACCGGGCGACCGCCGAAGCCGAGTACCGTAAGGCCATCCAGCTTGACCCGCAGAGCGCCACTGCCATGGTGGCGCTGGCCCGCATTCTCGTGGACGACGGCCGCAATCTCGATGAGGCGCGGAAGCTGGCGGTGAAGGCCAGCCAGATCGAGGTTGACCGGCCTGACGCGGCGATCCTGGCAGCGTGGGTGCTGCATCTGCAGGGGGACGACCGGCGGGCCGGGGACGAGCTGCTCAAGGTCGTCAATGCCATGCCCCAGAACCCCGACGGCTGGCAGAAGCTCGCGGTGATCATGCGCAAACTGGGGAGGAAAGAGCCCGCCGAGCGAGCGGAGGCCGTGGCCAAGCAGTTCCTGGGGCAGCCCCGCGCCGACGAGACGGACCTGCTCGAAGGCCGGAGGTAAGCGCTGCAGCGCGACTGCGGGGCCAGGTCGCGACATCTACGGAGGTGCGGCGCGATGCGATGGCTCCTGGCGGCTCTGCTGCTCACCCCCGGCTTCGCTCTATACGCACAACCCCTCGCGACGGTCAAGCTGGATGACTTCGAGGACGCCACGCCCTGGCTGAAGGGCGACCCCAACACCGACATGACGCAGGCCGAGGTCGGCGTGCGTCCGGAGACGCAGATCGTCCATGAGGGCAAGCAGTCGCTGGCCTTCATGGTGCGCGTGGACTGGACCCCCAAGCCCGGCGAGAAGTACCCCAAGGGCTGGCCCATGATGACCCGCACCTTCCCCGAGCCGCGGGACTGGTCGGGCCACGACCAGATCGAGTTCTGGCTCTACATCCAGACGCAGAGCGCGCTCCCCAGAACCCGCGTCATCGGCTTCGGCGCCTTCCCGGCCGACAAGAGCTACGAGGACTGGCAGTTCCCCCAGGGGCTCGTGGCCAACCAGTGGCACAAGGTGGTCGTGCCTCTGTCACCGGAGCGCGACCTGACGCACATCGGTAGCCTCAGCTTCTACATCGCCGAGGCCTGGTGGCAGGACGGGGACCGCATCAACTTCCTCATTGACGATATGCGGCTGGCGCGCTTCACTACCACACGGCTCAAGACGCTCTCTGTCAGCCCCGGCTTCGCCGGCCGGGGCCGCGATGTCGAGGTACGCGCTACTGTCACCGGTCCGGCTGACGGCGTCAAGCTCCGCGGCGCGCTGCTCTCGGGCCCCAGGGCCGAGGCCGCCTTCGAGCTGCCCCTGGCAGGCAAGTCCCTGAGCGGGGCGGTGCCCACGCCGAATTTGACTGGCGGCAACTACCACGCGCAGGTGACGCTCGTAGACGCCGCCGGCAAGGTCCTCGACCAGCGAGAGCAGGCTCTCCGCATCCCCGCCCCCGGCAAGCGCACCTACCTGAGCCTCATCACGTTCTGCACGCCCAGCCTCATGGACGCAACCGCGGCCAAGCTCGCGGTGCTCAACGACTCGGCGTACGCCGGGGTGGCCATTCCCCTCTGCTCCGGCTACAACGCCGACCCGGTGCCCGACTACGCCTCCCTGGCGCCGCAGATCACGCTCGTGCGCGACGCACTGAAGATCGACCCGTGGCCCTGGGTCTTCGGCAACCGGTTGATCGGCCGCCCACCCGATGCCCGCGGCCATGCGTCCGGCCCCAAGGAGGCGGCTGAGTACTTCAAGGCGATCAACGTCATGGCGCTGGACGCCGACTCGCCGGCCCGCGCTGACTACCTCGAGCAGTTCCGCCTCGCGGTGCGCATGGCGAAGCAGTGGCGCTCACCAGGGATCGTGCTGGACCTGGAGGCCTACCACAACTACCAGGCCTACAGCGTGGCATACGTCGCGGAGAAGCGGGGCGAGACGGCGGCGCAGGTCATCGCGGCCTGCGAGCGGATTGGCGCGGACATGGCCAGAATCTGCGAGGAGGAGTACCCGGAGTGCATCGTGTGGAGCCTGTTCTCGCACATGACGGCTCCCCAGCACCTCGCCGGCGTCGAGGGCCCTGTCTACTACACCCCCAGCCACATCATTCTGGGCTTCCTGGAGTACTGCAAGCAGCACAAGCTGCCCACGAGGTACCTGTGCGGGGGCGAGGACTCGCCGGGGTACTACAACAAGAACGTGGCGGCGCTGCGCGAGAAGATCGCTACCCGCTATGGCACCATGGCCCCGCTCATGGAGCGCTACCCCGACAACTACTCCATGGCCGGGACGATCTCGCCGTACCACGACTACAAGATACTGACGAGCTGGATCCAGAGCGCGGCCGGAGCCGACCCGGAACTCAAGACGATCCAGGACTTCGAGCCGATGGTCCGCACGCTCTTTGAGGCCTACGACTGGGTATGGGTGTACGCCGCCAGCGCCGCCAAGACAGAGCCCTACAAGCCCGAGAACAGCAGGCTCTACAGCGAGGTCATGCGGCAGGCATTGGACGCCGCAGCGCCGTAGCCGCCCTGTAGCGCAGCGGCTCGCACCCCGCCGAGCCCCTCCTGTAGGGCGTAGAGATCGCTTGCGATCTCAGGGGGCTTGTACCCCGCCCCACAGCGGCCCTGCGCGCTCCCCCCTACCCCGGGTAGTCCACCCCGAACGCGACGTTCGCGGCGCGCAGCTTGGCCTGCAGGTCGGGCACACTCACGTCACGCGGCTGGATGTCCTGCGCCACGGCCATGGCAGCCGCCAGCCCTGCGCCCTCACCGCTGACCCAGCAGACGTGGATCTCCCGGATCGGCTCCAGCGCCTCGTGGGTGCACGAGAGGCAGCGCCCGCAGGTGAGCAGGCCGTCGAGCTGCTCGGGCACCAGCGTGCCGTAGGGGATGTCGTACGACAGGTCGCGCTTGCGGAAATCGTTGCCCCGGCCAATGGCGTCGGGATGGCGGAAATCCACCTGCGAGGTCTCGCTCTCCCGGAGCTGATAGAGGCCCTTCAGGCGCCGCGAGCGCCGCACACCCAGTTGGCAGGCCGTGTCAATCAGCCAGGCCTTCTCCCACCCGGGGAGCTTGCTCTTCAGAAGCTGCACGGCGTCCCAGATCTTCAGGCGCGCGTTGACCTCGATGTCGGAGAGAACGACCGGATCGAGCCCGTCTGCGTCGAGATAGCAGTTGTTGCCCCATCCCGTGCCGCGCTCCTCATTCATGCCCGCGATGTAGAAGACGCCGTTCGGCCAGCCCACCTCGTCCTTGATGCCGCCCCAGATCTCTGCCGACTCCTGCTGGTGTTCGCCGGTCCAGGCCATCCAGCGCTTGATGTCCAGCCCGCCGATGCGGAAGGGGAGGCCGATGTACTGCGTGGACTGGTCGAACTCCGCGCCAGCCCAGGCGAAGACATCGCCATCACCGGTGGCGTCTATGACGACCTTGCCCAGGGCGGCCATGCGGCCGGCCTTGCTCTCGAACACGACACCGCGACACACGCCGTCCTCCACGATGGCGTCGCTGAGCCAGCAGTGGTGCAGGATGCGCACGCCCGCTTCGGCGCAGAGCTTGAGGCTGATCCACTTGAGGGCCTCGGGCTCGAAGTACACCGAGTCGTCCTGCGGGACGTGCCGGTTGTGTTCCCAGGCCTCCCCCACCTCGCGCATCCGCTCGCGCTGCTCCAGGCCCAGCCCCCCGATGGTCTGGCGGCCGTTGTCCACGAAGTGTGGCAGCACCAGCACCAGCCCGCCGGTGGCGAGGCCGCCGAGGTGGTTGTAGCGCTCGATGATCGCCACACGCGCGCCTTCACGCGCGGCGGCGAGAGCGGCGGCGGTCCCACCCGGGCCCCCCCCGGCGACGAGGACATCGGTTTCGAGGAGGACAGGGATTTCCTGGTTGTGGACTGTGACTGCCTTGGGCATGTACGTCATCTCCTGTGGTTCTGAGCGCCAACGGCCAGGGCGCGGGCTGGAAAGCCCGCGCTCCGACGGCCACTGCATGCGGCTCCGGAGAGCCGCGCTCCTACCGCTGCACCCGTCCGCCGCCGCCGCCCTTGAGCAGCCCCTCGACCTCACCCACCGTCACAAGGTTGAAGTCCCCGTGGATGCTGTGCTTCAGGCAACTGGCAGCCACTGCGAAGTCAATGCAGGCCTGCGGGTCGCGCCCGTCGAGCATGGCGAAGACCAGCCCGCCCATGAACGAGTCCCCGCCGCCGACGCGGTCCACGATGTGCGTGATGTCGTACTGCGGGCCCACGAACATCTCGCCGCCCTGGTAGAGAATGCCGCTCCAGGTGTTGTGCGAGGCGCTGATGCTGCCGCGCAGGGTGATGGCTACCTTCTGCAGGCTCGGGAAGCGGGCGACGAGGCCCTCGGCCACCTCACGGTAGCTGTCGGCCTCGACCTTGCCGCCCTCCACGTCCGCGCCCGAGGCCTTGATGCCGAAGACCTTGTCGGCATCCTCCTCATTGCCAATGGCGACATCACACAGGGCCACGAGATCGGGCATGACCTCCGAGGCCGTCTTGCCGTACTTCCAGAGGTTCTTGCGGTAGTTCAGGTCGGCTGAGACCGTGACGCCCTTGCTCTTGGCCGCCTGGATGGCTTCCAGGCACACGTCCGCCGCGCCCTGGCTGATGGCCGGGGTGATGCCGGTCCAGTGGAACCAGTCCGCGCCCTCGAAGACGGCGTCCCAGTCAATCACGCCGGTCTTGATCTCAGCGATGGACGAGCCCGCGCGGTCGTAGACGACCTTGGAGCCGCGCTGCACAGCGCCGTTCTCCAGGAAGTAGATGCCCAGGCGCTTGCCCTGCCACGCGACGTGGCTGGTGTCCACGCCGAACTGGCGCAGGTAGGCCTCGCAGGCGCGCCCGAGATCGTTGTCGGGCAGGGCCGTCACGTAGCGGGAGTTGAGCCCGAAGTTCGCCAGCGACACGGCGACGTTGGCCTCGCCGCCGCCGTAGGTCACCTCGAAGTCCCGGGCCTGAATGAAGCGCTCAAAGCGGTGCGTCGCCAGGCGCATCATGATCTCGCCAAAGGTCACAACAGTTGCCATGATATGTTCCTCCACCTCAAGCAAAGGCTGAGCCAATCTGCTATACTGCACGCATTGTGAGTGATCCAGTTCTCCCTGCGCCGACCGATTCCTCCCCCACCCCACCCGCCCCACGCCACCTCCTGTGGCTCCTGTTGTGGCTCGCGCTCGTGCCGGTGGTGATGCTCGTTGACCGGCCGCTTTATGAGGCGTACGGGCGCTGGGTTGGCGGCCTCATCTCCCTGGACTGGGCGGCCCAGTTCTTCACCAATGCCGTCGCGGTGCAGTGGATCGGCCTGGGGGCCATCGTCCTGGTGATCGCTGACCGACGGCTGCGCTGGTGGTTCATGGGCGAGGTGACGGCGGTCATGATCGCCCAGGCGGGCGTGGTCGAGGTCGTCAAACGTCTGTTTGGCCGCCTGCGGCCCGAGAAGGCAGCCCATCTCACGATCTTCCGAGGGCCCGACTTCGCCCACAGCAACTACTGCTTCCCCTCTGGCCACGCTGCCGCTGCGTTCGCCCTGGCCGGCGTGCTGAGCGCCTGGTACCCGCGCTGGCGTTGGGCGTTCATTGCGGTCGCGATCTGCGTCTGCCTGGCCCGCCTGCAACTGCAGCGCCACTTCCCGAGCGACCTGCTCTTCGGCGCGTGGGTGGGCTGGGTTCTGGCTGGAGGCATCCTGACCTGCCAGCGACGATGGACGCACCGGCAACGCAGAGCGCGCACAGGCCCCGGCGACGAGCGCGCAGCGACCCAGGCCTAGCGGTTCTCGTCGTTGAGCTTCAGATTGGCGAACGCCCGGCCGAGCGCCGTCTGCGGGATGGGCTCGGGCTTCGGCTGGCGCGGCTTCTCCTGGCGCTTCTGCTGCGGCTTGCCCTGCGGGTGCCTGCGGTCGCCCTCGGCCCGGGGCTGACGCCGGGCCTGTCCGGGGTGGCTCCGCAGCGACAGCGCAATGCGTTGGCGCGCCAGATCCACCTCGAGCACCGTTACCTGCACCTGCTGGGCGACCTTCACGGCCGTGGCGGGGTCGGACACGAAGTGATCCGCCAACTCGCTCACGTGCACCAGCCCGTCCTGGTGGACGCCGACATCCACAAACGCCCCGAACTTCGTGATGTTGGTGACGATCCCCGGCAGCTTCATGCCCGGCTGCAGGTCTTCCAGCTTCTCGACGCCCTCGGCGAAAGCGAACGCCTCGAACTGCTCGCGCGGGTCGCGGCCGGGCTTGGCCAGCTCCGCCATGATGTCGGTCAGCGTCGGCAGCCCCACGGTGTCCGTCACGTACCGCTCCAGCTTGATCTTCCGTCGCAGGCCCTCGTCCCGCATGAGGTCCTCGATCCCCACCCCGAGGTCACCGGCCATCTGCGCCACGACCGAGTAGCTCTCGGGATGGACCGCGCTGGCGTCGAGCGGGTGCGCGCCGCCGCGCACGCGCAGGAAGCCCGCCGCCTGCTCAAACGCCTTCGGCCCCAGCCGCGGGACCTTCGTGAGGTCCTGGCGCGAGGCGAACGGGCCGGCCTCATCGCGGAACTTCACCACGTTCTCCGCCAGCTTCGGCCCCAGGCCGGAGACGTACGCCAGCAGCTCCCGACTCGCCGTGTTCAGTTCCACCCCGACCGCGTTCACGCAGCTTAGCACCACGTCATCCAGCCCACGCTTCAGGTCGCCCTGGTCCACGTCATGCTGGTACTGGCCCACGCCGATGGACTTGGGGTCAATCTTCACGAGTTCAGCCAGGGGGTCTTGCAGGCGGCGGCCGATGGATACCGCGCCCCGGACCGTGACGTCGTGGTCCGGGAACTCCGCTCGCGCCACTTCGGACGCCGAGTAGACCGAGGCGCCGCTCTCGTTGACCACCACGATCTGCACGCCGGGCAGCGCCAGCCCCCGGGCGAAGGACTCAGTCTCGCGGCTGGCAGTGCCGTTGCCGATGGCGATGGCTTCGATGTGGAACTTCTGCACCAGCTCGCGCACGCGGTCAGCCGCCTGTGTGGCCATCCGCTCTGACTGAGTCGGGTAGATCGTCTCGTTGTGCAGGAGCTTGCCGGAGGCATCGAGACAGACGAGCTTGGCGCCCGTGCGGAACCCGGGGTCGAGGCCCAGCACACTGTGCTGCCCCAGCGGCGCCGCCAGCAGCAGTTGGCGCAGGTTAGCCGTGAAGACGCGAATGGACTCCTCGTCCGCCCGGTGCTTCAGCTCCTGGCGCAGCTCGGTCTCCATGGAGTGCGACAGCAGGCGCCGGTAGCCGTCCGCGGCGGCCTCGGCGACCTGCGCGGCGGCGGCGTTGTCGGCCTGCACGAAGAGCCCGTGCAGCAGGGCCTGGGCCTCTTCCTCTGGCGGCCGGAGCTTCAGCAGCAGGAAGCCCTCGCGCTCGCCCCTGAACATGGCCAGGAGACGATGGGACGGCGCCTCCGTCACGGGCTCCGACCAGTCGAAGTAGTCGCGGTACTTGGCGGCGTCCTCCTCGCGGGTGAGCACCACCTCGGACTTGATGCTCGCCCGCCGCGCAAACAGCGAGCGCATCTGCTCGCGGGCGCGGGCGTCCTCGTTGACCCACTCGGCAATGATGTCGCGCGCCCCGGCGAGGGCCTCCTCGACGGAGTTCACGTCCTTCTCAGCGTCCACGAAGCCTTCGGCCGCGGCCTGGGGGTCGGTGTCGGCAGCCTGGGCGAAGAGGAGCTCGGCCAGGGGCTCCAGACCCTTCTCGCGGGCAATGGTCCCGCGCGTGCGCCGCTTGGGGCGGTACGGCAGGTAGATGTCCTCCAGCCGGGCCATCGTCTCGGCGCCGGCGATCTGCGCCTGTAGCTCGTCGGTCAGCAGGTTGCGTTCGGTCAGCGACTGCAGGATCGCGCCCCGGCGGGCGTCGAGTTCGGCCAACTGGCCCAGGCGGTCGCGGATGGCGGTGATCGCCACCTCGTCGAGGCCGCCGGTGGCTTCCTTGCGGTAGCGGGAGATGAACGGGACGGTACCGCCGTCGGCGAGCAGCTCGGCGGTGGCGGAGACCTGTTGCGGCTGAAGCGTCAGTTCGCGGCTGATCTGAGAAACGTGGACTTCATTCATAGCGACGATGGACCTCGGGAGAGACGGGGGTGACGCGCGGGGCGCGGAGTACCCATTGTACACGGCGCGGCCGGATTGGGGAATGGGGTGCCGACCAATGGCTGCGGCGTCGGGGAGGGAGTGCCGTTGGAGCGCGGCTCTCCAGAGCCGCAGCCGTTGCGGTGACCCAGTGCGGCTCTGGAGAGCCGCGCTCCAACGGCGACCCTGGCAGGGACGGCGCCCATCGTCGGCGAAAAGGCCTCCACCACCCCGCGGAGCCCTGCACATGAACTCGCCCGAACGCGTCTTCACCACCCTGGAGGGCAGGCAGGCCGACCGTGTGCCTCTCATGGAGCTGACGATTGACCCGGCCATCGTCCAGCAGATCCTGCCCGGCGGCGACCTCTTCGACCTCATCGAGCACCTCGACCTCGACGTCGTGCCCATCGGCATCATGCTCGACCGGCGGCCGGTCGAGTGGGTGGACCGCGGCCAGCGCATCTTCCGCGACAAGTGGGGCGCGCTGCAGCGCCTGACCACCGAAGTCATGCCCATCCCCTGGGAGCCCGCCCGCATCGAGACCGAGGCCGACCTGGACAGCTACGCCGGCCCCGACGGCAATGACGGGTACTTCCTGGAGATGACCCGCAAGTGTGTCGCGCGCTTCAAGGACAAGAAGGCCATCTGCTTTGTCGGTGAGGAGGTCTTCGCGGTCCAGCAGTACCTCCGCGGCGGCATGGAGAACCTGATGGTGGACTACGCCACGCGCCCGGCGTTCGTCAAGCGCCTGGCGAAGGTGGGCGTCGAGTACTACGTGGAGCTGTACCGGCGGGTCATCGCCGAGGGTGTGGACATCATCCTACTGGGCGACGACTACGCCTGGAAGATGGGCCCCTTCATGTCCCCGCGCCACTTCGAGGAGATCATCCTCCCCGGCTTCAGGACGGTCGTGCAGGAGATTCGCCGGGCAGGGGCCTACTGCATCAAGCACACGGACGGCGACATCTGGAAGATCATGGACATGATGGCCGGGACGGGCCTGCACGCTTTCGGCCCCCTGGAGCCGCTCCCGAGCATGGACCTGGCGGCAGTCAAGGCGCACTTCGGCGGCAAGATCGCGGTCGTCGGCAACATTGACGTGGACCTCCTCTGCCGCGGCACGACGCACGAGGTCATCGCCGCGACGAAGCACTTGCTCAACACCGCGAGTGTCGGCGGCGGGCACATCATGTCGAGCGGCAACAGCATCATCTCGGCGGTGAAGCCGGAGAACTACCTGGCGCTGGTGGAGACGACGAAGAAGTTCGGGGCCTATAGTTGAGAGTGTCGAGCTGAAGGGGGTCTGGCGATGGAAGTGACGCTGACGTGGGATGAGGAGAAGCTGGGGAAGCTGGTGGAAGAGACGCGGGCGGCGCGGCGGCGGGTACGGAACGTGGGGTGGGCGATGATGGTGGTGGGGCTTCTGTTGGCGGTCCCGATAGGACGCGCCCTGGACAGCCAGCCCCCGGCCAACACGACGCCTACCGCGCCGGCACCCGTCGCTGCTCCGAGCGTTGCCCGGCCCTATGCCGCGCCGCTGCCGCCGCCGCATCCCCAGCACGCCAACAGGAGCGGCGCGATCTTCATGCCGTTGTTCTGGCTGGGTGTGGGTCTGCTGTGCTGGCCCGCGCTGCGGCCGGTGGCGTGGGTGGTGCTGCTGCTTGGGAGCTTGCTCGGCCTGCTCGGTCTGGCCATGCTGGTAATCGTGATTCTGAAGCTGGACCCATCAGTCACGCCGGAGGGGATACCACTCTGCACACTGCTCGTGCTGCTGGGGGCGGTGCAGCTCTACTGCTCCCTCATCCTGCATCGCGGCAGCAGCATCTTCGCGTGCGACTACGTTCGCGGCGAGGTGTCCGATTGGAGCGTGGTGTTGGGGCTGCTGTCAGCGGAGGGCCCAGGCTACCAGCGCCTGCGCGAGCAGGTGGGACTGAGCTAGGCCGCGCCGCCCCTGTCGCCTGTCACCTGCAACTCGCCACAAGGAACCAACCATGCCCAGACTCGCCGTTGCGCAGACTGCCCTCACCCCCGGCGACCCGCCGGCCAACCTCGACCAGGCCCTCGCCCTGATCCACCGGGCCGCCGGGGCCGGGGCGGAACTGGTCTGCCTGCCCGAGTGCCTCAACACCGGCCTACCCGGCGACCGCCTGCCTGAGCTAGCCGAGACCGTCCCCGGCCCCTTCACCGAGGCCTTGGCCGGGGCCGCGCAGCAGGGCGGGCTCTGGGTCGTCTCCGGCATGGCAGAGCGCAGGGGCGACCGGCTCCACAACGCCGCCGTCATCATCGGCCCGGACGGGACGCTCCGCGCCGTCTACCGCAAGTGCTACCTGTACCTGGGCGAGGCCGAGGCCTTCACGCCCGGCACGCAGGCTTGCGTCATGGACATGGGCTTCGCGACCGCCGGCGTGGCGGTCTGCTATGACTACGTCTTCCCCGAGTACATCCGCAGGCTCCGGCTGGCGGGGGCGCAGTTACTGCTCCACCCGACCGCCTGGGTGGACACCGAGGCCTGTCGCCGCTGGCGTTATCCCGCTACTGAGGCCTACCGGGCGCAGTGCCGGGTGCGCGCTCTGGAGAACGGGCTGTACGTGGCCTCAGCGAACCACTGGGGGCCGTATGACGCCAGCGGCGCCTTGCAGTGCGTGGGACATTCGAGTATCATCGCTCCCTGGGGGGAGGTCCT
Organism: bacterium; assembly: GCA_021372615.1. Taxonomy (NCBI): domain Bacteria; species bacterium. The sequence goes on from JAJFUB010000146.1 coordinate 21,096, forward strand.
GGCGGAGGTCGCCGAGGGCGCGGGAGTGGCTGTAGCGGACGTGGACTTCGCCCGGGCAGCGGAGTGGGCCGCGACGGCGGCGCCCTATGTGCGTGACTTCCAGCAGGTGCCGTGTCCGGGGCTTGAAGGAGACGAGCCGTGATGCAGTACACCGTCGTCATCTACCGCGAACCGGATGGGTCGTACTCGGTGATGGTCCCGGCGCTGAAGGGCTGTCACACATGCGGCGAGACGCTGCCCGAGGCTATTCAGATGGCAGAAGAGGCCATCAGCGGCTACACGGAGTGCCTACGGGCGCGGGGCTTGCCGGTTCCCCGGAACACCGCCAGTGTCCGCGTTGATACGCGTCTGTCCCCGGAAGCGATGGTATACCTGCTGGACGTAGGGGAGCCTGTCCCGGTTGCCTAAGCTGCCAGCCGTGAGTGGGGACGACGTGGTGCGGGGGCTCGGCAAGGCCGGCTTCGCGCTCGATCGCTGGCGAGGCAGCCATGCCATCATGCACCACCCGGGCAAGAGTCTCACCGTCGTGGTGCCGTGCCACAAGAAGGACCTGCAGCCAGGAATACTGCACCAGATCATCAAGGGTGCCGGTCTGACCGCAGAGCAGTTCAGGCGTCTGCTCAGTTGACCGGCCGACCCGACGGCTTGCGGCTCTCGCGAGCCGCGCTCCCATCACACTGCGAGGCCAGCCACCCATGCGCACGCTTCCCATGACCCAGATCGGCGCCTACTCCGTGTCGCGCCTGCTGTGCGGCACGAACTCGTTCTTCGGGCACTCCCACTTCTCCGCCGCGCGCAGCACCTGGCTGCGCAAGTACTTCACTCTTGACCGCATCGTCGAGGTGATGTGCGCGGCCGCCGAAGAGGGCGTCAACGGCACCATCAGCGCCGACGTGCCCGAGATGGCGGAGGCCATCGCGCGCGTCAAGCAGCTCACCGGCGTCGAGTACGTCTGGATGGCCACGCCCGGCGGGGCGAACCTGGAGGAGCTGAAGGCCGGCATCCAGCGCTGCGCCGACATGAAGGCCCAGTTCTGCTTCCCCCACGTCAGCTACACCGACAACCATCTGAACGTCGCCCGCAGGGAGATAGACGGCGCCGAGGAGATCATCGCCATGACCCGCGAGCTGGGCATGGGCACCGGCTGGTCCACCCACCGGCCCGAGACCATCGTCACCAGCGACGCCGCGGGCTACGATGCCGACACGTACGTGCAGCCCTTCAACTCCATCGGCTTCCTGTGCAGCGTCGAGACCGACTGGGTCGCCAGCGTCATCCGCAATGCGCACAAGCCGGTGGTCTGCATCAAGCCCCTGGGCGCCGGCCGCATCATGCCCCCGACAGGCCTCCCCTTCGTCTACGGCAACTGCAAGCCCAATGACACCGTCGCCATCGGCGTGCTGTCCGTAGAGGAACTCCAGGAGGACATCAAGATCGTCCGCAACGTCCTCGAACACGCGGACGAGCAGATCGCCTTGCAGGAGACGCGCAGCAAGGCAGGGCTGAGGGTCAAGTAGTCGGCAGTTCGGAGTTGGTGGTTCGGAGTTAGGAGTTCGGAGTTGGTAGCGCAGCGCCTGCCCGGAGGCGCTGCCGCGTGTCACCGCGTAACACCCAGAACACATCTACAGAGTAGTCTGCCCCCTGCTGACGCTTCGTCGCCGGCGTGCTGCCGGCGCGTGGCGCAGCTTGCCTACGTCTGGAGGACGTCGCCTATGAAGCGCCGTGGTTTTACGCTCATCGAGTTGCTGGTCGTCATCGCGATCATCGCGATCCTGGCCGCCATCCTGTTCCCCGTCTTCGCCAAAGCCCGGGAGAAAGCCCGGCAGGCATCGTGTCTGAGCAACTGCCGTCAGTTGGGCACCGCGCTGATGCAGTATCTGCAGGACTATGACGAGACCTTGCCGTTCGCCTCCTTCGAGTCGCCCGACCCTGTTCGCTACGGCATGCAGAAGCTCAGCCCATACATCAAGAACGAGCAGATCTGGGCCTGCCCGTCCGCTCCGAGCGTCGTGTCGTACTACTTCGCCGATGGCTCCCTGCCCGGCCGGACCATCCCCCACGGCTGGGGCTTTGACCAGATCCACTACCCCTACCGTATCATCTACGACACCCCGATGACCATCGGCGACATCAAGCAGCCGGCCAACTCGGGCGTGCTGTTCGAGAAGACCAACGCCATCACCACCATGCCCTACGTCTACTGCGCCGTCTGCTATTCCACGGCGGCCGCCTACACCTCACAGGTGGCCGACCGGCACAACAACGGCTTGAACGTCGGCTTCTACGACGGGCACGCCAAGTGGCTGTCCAAGACGACGGTCCTCAGCGGCGCCGATGCTCGGCGTCTGTGGCTGCACGACAACAGCTAGGCGTCGTTTGCCCTCGCCACGAACACAGGGGCCTCCCATATTGGGAGGCCCCTGCCATACTGGCCTTCGGACGTCGCCTCAGTCGGTGTGGAACACTGCCTCCATCTCCGCCCACCACTCGCCCTCCGCCCGGGTCGGCAGCGGCTCCTGGCACGGCCTGCATGCCGCCCACCACCGCTGTGTCTCGGGGTCGGCGGCCATCCTCGCCATGTCGGCCTCGTAGTCGTCGCCGACGTACTCGAATGTGCTGAACAGCAGCCCGTCGTGGTAGTAGATGGTGTAGTTGCGGATGTTGCACTCGCCGATCATCCGCAGTACCCCCGGCCACACGGCGGCGTGTAGCCGCCTGTACTCCTCCAGCTTCTCAGGCCTCACGCGGATGACGGAACCGTGGCGGGTCATGGCGCCTCCCTGCGGGGGCATTGTAGGGCGGGGGCTTGTACCCCGCCCCGCGCGGCACAGAGCGAACGGTTGGGCGGGGTACAAGCCCCCGCCCTACAGCACCTCTCAGGCCCCGACCTTCCTCAACGTCTCAATCGCCAACTGGTAGCTCTCGGGCGCGACGGAGCTGCTTACCGAATGGTCGGACTGGAAGACCCACCCGCCGCCCCGGCCGGCCTGGGCCTTGTATGTCACCTCACGCCGTATCTCGTCCGGGTCGCCGCGTTCCAGCACGCGCACGTCAATGTTCCCGACCCACGCCAGGCGCTCGCCGAAGTCGCGCTTCAGCTCGACAACGTCCAGCCCGGCCTTTGCCTCCAACGGATTGTAGGCGTCCAGGCCCAGCTCGATGAGGTCCTCGAAGATCGCCGTGGCGCACCCGCAGCCGTGATAGACGGTCATCAGGTTGTGCTCGCGGCACACCTCGATGAGCGCCTTCACGTGGGGCTTGAACATGTCGCGCCACAGTGCGGGTGAGAAGAGCATTCCCCTCACGTAGGCCACGTCGCCATAGATGTACATCCCTGCCAGGCGCCCCGCCCCGGCTGCGATCTGCGCCCGCAGGGCCCCGACCATCCACGCGCCGATGCGGTCCACGAAGGCCCCGAGCTGCTCTGGGTACAGGCCCATCCACAGCAGCGCGTTCTCGCTGCCGATGATCCGCCACAGGTACTCATACGGCTCGCATACGCCGCCGAAGAGCGCAAAGTCGCCCTCGTAGGGCTTCACGCGGTCGTCCCACGAGGGGATGTTCCGTGACAGCGCGTCCCCGACGCAGTTGAGCTGGTCATCGCCGCCGCTGAAGAAGCGACGGGGATCATCCGGGGCGTCGAAGGCGAAGTCGGCCATCTCTTCAGGGCGGCTGACCGAGAAGCTCTCGAAGTGCGGCATGGGCTTGTCGCCGGAGCGGCGGATAGTGGCCCCGAAGCCCGTGCGCACCACGATGTCCTCACCCACCTCGCAGAGCACTTCGAACTCCTGGACACGCGGGTCGAGGTTGGGCATGATGGTCACGTAGTCCAGGTCGAAGGCGCGGTAGGGGTCGAAGTCCTCGCCCCACTGGGCCCGGCAGCGCTTCAGGAAGCCGGTCCAGAAGGCCTCCCCGGCGGGGATGCGGTCAGGCTGCCGGTGTGCAAGGGCATCGCGAAGGCGCTGGGTCTTGGCGGCGGCCTGGTTCATGTACTTGCTCCCCGTCAGTGCAGGCGTATGTCGTCTCCTGGCGCAAAGGCATGGGGCACCCATGCCCCACGCCCGTCGCAGTACGTGGTGTTGTAGCCCCCCTGGTGCGGTCCTCTTGGCGATCCCGTGAGGAAGCCGTTCTCGAACTCCATGACGGTCTTGTCCGGGTCTTCCAGCTTCTCGGCCACGACCCCATAGACTTGCAGGTTGAAGTCATAGCTGTAGATGCTGCCGGTTGAGGGGCAGACGAAGACCTGGCCATTCCGATAGCGTATCTGGCGGTGCCAGTCGTCAGGCGGAAAGCACTTCGCGAGGTCCGGCGGACCGGTGCTCACAAGCCCCGCCGCGAGGTCCGGGTGGAACGCGACCGCCGGCCTTGGTGGCAACCGCTCGTCCGAGTCCGTAGCGTACTGCAACGTGCAGAAGGCGAGGCTCTTCATGTTGGAGAGACAGCTTGTCTGCCGGTTCTTCTCGCGGGATGGCGCCAGCAGCGGACCGACCAGTGCCAGAGTCGCGAGTGCCAGAAGCAGGCATCCGCCGCAGGCGAATGGCCAGGGCAGGTGTGAACCAGACCCAGCTCGGCCTGCTCGCGCCGGATCGGTGTCAGATGACATCCGCCCTCAACCCCATCACCTGCGCGCACTTGCCGACTCGGCTCATCTGGTCACCCGGTGAGAGCGCCACGTGGTGCGAGCCGCCCAGCTCCAGGTAGCGGCTCAGGAACGGCTTGAGGCCCGCCGCCGGCGCGAAGCGGAAGTGCGGTGTGGCCTGGCCGGGGACAAGGAAGTCCCGTGCCTCGCCGAGCGTGGCGATCAGGTGGCACGCCCCGCCCGCGCCTACAGTCAGATTGACCAACGTCATCGGCCCGGGTTCCATCGTGAAGGCCAACGAGGCCGAGACGCCGCCGCTGCCTACCCACCCGTCGCGGCGGACCATCTGAATCTGCTGGCCCTGCTTGGCCATGCGCGGGTTGCCCTCGGCGAAGTGCGACATGAAGACCGTGCCGCCGCCGAAGTCCATCGTGAACATCTCGCTGAAGGTCGCCAGCCCGGTGAGGTGGTGCATCATCAGCACCGCGGCGGAGGACGTGACATCGCCCTCACCGCCGAAACCGAGGCCCTCGGCCATCAGGCGCGCCGCGGCGGCGAAGGGCAGGGCCTTGAAGCGCGGATCGTGCCCGAGGGCCTCGTAGTGGATGGAGATGCCGTCCAGGCCCAGGCGCCGCACCGCTTCCCGCACGGCCACCTCGGCGCGCGCCGACGCCGTCAGCTCGGCTTCGGCCAGGTCGGCCGCGAGGTCGTATTGGGCGCGGTAGTCGGCCACGGTCGCCTGCACGGCCGCTTCGTCGGCGTTGTCCTGCAACTCGGCCAGCAGCCCCAGCGACACCTGTTGCACGTGCGGCCCGACCTCGGCCAGGAAGCGCGTCTCATCGAGGCCGAAGTCGCCCATGTCCTGGAAGGGGCTGCCGATACGCCCGATGTCCGCCCCGCGCAGGCGTCGCGCGGTCGCGGCGGCGATGGCCCAGTCCTCCAGTTCGGCCAGAGCTGCCGCATCCTCCCACAAACCCGTCACCACCCCGAAGGGCTTGCCCATGCGCACGAGCGTGTTCGCCAGGTCCTGCTGGCCGTGCATCCCATGGTTGAGCAGCATGTCGTCGGGGGCGAAGCCCTCGGTGATAGCGGGCAACTGCTGGGTGTTGAAGAGCACGAGCGGCACGTCGGCCCGCAGCAGCCCCGGCAGAGAGATGAGGCTGGGCGAGTACGAGAGGTGAACGATGACGATGAGGTCCACGTCGGCAGCGCGGAAGTCAGCCAGGCGCTGCTCGACTTCCTCACGCGTGACGGCAATGCCCCCGTACGTCACGTCAGCGAAGCTGCCGAGCTTGCCGGCCACCTTGGCGGCGAAGGGCTCCTCGCGTGGCTTCAGATCAGGCACGGCGCGGTCATACAGCTCCAGCATGAGGCCCAGGAGGCCGAGGCGCGGCTTGTCTGGCATGTCAATCATCTCCGGAGGAGGGCTGGCGCAGTGTTCGCCATCGCGCGCCGTCTTCCCTTGCGAGCCGCCGGAGGTCGCACCGGGGCCCCCAGCGAAGGGGCGTCCCGCCGCCTGTTGGCGGCAGAAAGGTCGTGAGCTTCACCATGCGGTTCGGGTTGATCGGCCTGGGGGCGGCGGGACGGAGCCATCTGGCGGTCCTGGCGAGGATGCCGGAGATCGAGGTCGTCGGCATCGCCGACTTGCAGGAGCAGTATGTGCGGGAGATGCAGGAGCAGTACGGCATCGCCCGCGGCGTCACGGACCCGGCGGAGCTGATCGAGGACCCGGACATCGAGGTCATCGCCATCGCGGCCGGCGACCGGGCACACTACCCCCTGGTGATGGCCTGCGCTGCGGCCGGCAAGCACGTCGTCTGCGAAAAGCCCATCGCCACCGACCTCGGCCATGCCCGCGAGATGGTGGCGGCCATGGAGGCAGCGGGCAAGCTCTTGTGCATCAGCTTCAACAACCGCACCGATAGCGTCACCCGCCGCGTGCGCGAGGTAGCGCAGTCGGGCGTGGTCGGCAACATCCGCATGGTGCGCCTCATCGGGCTCATGGCGGCGCCCGACAACCGCCTGTTGCGGGATCGCATGGGCGAGCAGGCCGCCTATCAGCGCCTGCTGAACATCTGCGAAGACGGCAAGAACGCGATGTTCGACTGCGGCGTCCACAGCTTCGACTTCGCGCGGTTTCTCACGGGCAGCGACTTTGCCCGCATCGAGGCGATGGGCTACAACCTGCGCGGCCTGACCTACCCCGACCACGGCGTCGCCCTGTGCGTGATGGCCAACGGCATCTTCGTGCTGATCGAGAAGGGCTTCGACTATGCCTTCGAGGCCAGGGACTACAAGGAGTACGTGCGGTACGAGGTGCTGGGCGACGCCGGGAGCCTGGCATGGGACCTGGACACGCAGACGCTGAGGGTGTACGGCCGCGACGAGACCCTACAGGAGCCGCTCGGGCACGGCGGCAAGGGGGATGTGCGGGAGCTGATCTACCGCGACTTCGTCCACAGCGTGCAGCAGGGGGCCCTGCAGCCCTGGCTGGCGTCCGGCATGGACGGCCTGAAGGCCACGGAGGCGGCGCTGACGGCAGTAGAGAGCATGATGGCCAGGGGGGTGGCGACGCGGGACGTGGGCCCCGTGCGGAACTGGTTCGAGCAGATATAGACACATCGGACCGCCCTGCAAGCAACCGGGCCCGGCACCACTGCCGGGCCCGGATCCGGTTCGCGTTGGCACTGCCCGCAGTCTAGCCCGTCTCCGCCAGCCCGTTCCGGACGCGCCGCGCATACTCCGCCGCCTGGTGCACGAACGCCTCCAGGCGCGTCAGCGCCGTGGACTGCTCCAGGCCGTCATACACCATGTTCAGGAACGGGATGCCGTCTTCATCCTCGCGCACGCGCTTGAGGATCGCGTTGGACACCGTTCCGGGCATGCACGTGAAGGGCATGACGGCCACCAGGCCCGAAAGGCCCTTGCGGGCGAAGTCTACCGCCTTGCCGACGGTCATGATGGCCTCGCCCTCGAAGGACTTGTCCACATAGGGGGCGGCCATCTCCAGCACGTCGTCGGTGGCAGGCTCTTCGGCGTTGTCGAGCAGGCCATGCATCGCGCGCGCCAGGGCGGCCTCGTCGCGGCGCATGACGCCATCGGTGATCTTGTTCTTGAGCACGAGCTTCCAGTCGCCATCCAGCCGGGCGCGCATGTCGCGCCGGAAGTTGCGGTACAGGAACCACTCGAAGACCGGCGCGGTCCAGACCTCGGCGCCCAGGCTCTCGAGTTGCCGGATCAGGTTCTGGTTGCTGAAGGCGTTGGCGCGCACGTAGAACTCGCCGACGATCCCGATGATGGGCTTGCGCTGGGCCCGGTCCACGGCGATGTCCCCAAAGCGGCGGGCGATGCGCCGCATGACGGCAGGCAGGTCCTCCTCGCGCGCGATGGCCTGCCGGATCTCGCGCACACTCACTTCGGCCGCCGCGTCACAGGCCCCCGACTCGGCTTCGTACGGGCGCAGCTCCAGCACAGCCTTGTCCACCATGTCCACGGCCACGAGCCCCCGCCAGCCATTGCGCAGGAACTTGTGGCCCACAATGCCCATCTCGTCGTAGAAGTGGCTGGCCTGGTTGGGCGCGAACATGGGCACATCTTCGTAGCCCAGGTCATCGAGCACCATGCGCTGCAGGGCGTTGTACTGCCCGAAGCGGCACGGCCCGCCCGACCCGCCCATGAAGAAGGCGACCTGGTCGCGCTCGTCCGGGTGGTGCATCATGTACTTGACCATGTCGCCGGTCGTGACGATGCACGGGAAGCACTCTTTCCCGGTCGTGTACTTGCGGCCCCAGTAGAGGGTCTCCTCGTCCGGCTCGGGGAGCACGTCGGCCGGCATGCCACAGGACTCGAAGGCCGCCGCCAGGCCGTGCGCGTGGGCGCTCATGTTCGGGATCAGGACCGTGCGGCGGTTGGCCCCGTCAATGGTGAGGGGGCGGAAGGTGCGCCCGCCGCGGTAAGTGCGGCCCCTGGTCGAGTCCAGACTGTCCAGATAGGCCTCGCAACGGGTGATCATCCCCGCGTCCGCCGAGTGCTCATCTACCTCGATCTGCAGGAAGGGCTTGCCCCCCAGGCGTTCGGCGAAGAAGCGGGAGAGGAAGCTGTCGGGCCCGCAGCCGAAGTTGGTGATGTACACCGCGTGGAGGCGGTCATCGCGCGCGATCATCTCGGCGGCGGCCAGGATCTTGTGGCCATAGCGCCAGTACATGTTGAACCAGTCGCCGGGCAGCTCCACATCGTCGAGCGGCAGGAAATCCATGGGGATGACCAGCTCGCCCATCTCACGGAGCTTGCGGGGGATTTCCAGGTTCGCCCCCGGATCGCAGCCGTTGTAGGCGCGGCTCACGACCACCAGGGCGCGCTGGTCGGGCTGCAAGCCCGCCAGCATCTCCTCCCCGCGCCGCCGCTTGGCCTGCTCGAACGCCTCCTGGGCCGCCGCGGCGGCTTCCAGCGCCCGCTTCAGGTCGGCGGTGTTGCGCCCCAGCTCCCGCGCCACGCCCTGCAGAGCCTCGATCCGGTGCCGCAGGCCCTTCTGCAGGTAGATGACGGGCTGCAGCACCTTCACGCCGGCCGCGGCGAAGTCCACCGACGACTTGCACGAGTAGCACAGGCTCTGCACGTACGGACAGACGAAGCTGTCAGTGGTCTGGGCCTGTTTGCGCTCCAGGTTGACCACGCTGGGCAGCCAGATGTAGTCAATCTCATGCCGCTCCACGAGATTGAGGACATGGCCCAGAGCGACCTTCATCGGGAAACAGGTCTCGGCGACCGACTGCTCGGCGCCCTCGTGGATGATCTTCTTGTTCGTGGGGTCGGAGAGGACGATCTCGCAGCCCAACTCGGTCAGCAATGCCTGCCAGAAGGGGTAGAGTTCGTGGAAGAGCAGGGCCCGAGGGACGCCCACGCGGGGGCCGCCGGTGGCTGAGCCTGAGTTCGCCGGCTGCCCCAGCAGCATCTGCGCCCGCTCGCGGAACAGGTCAGGGGTCGTCGGCTTGGCCTTTCGGCGCCGGTCCACGTCATACTTCTCGCAGCGGCTGCCGTAGTATAGCGGCTCCTCGCCCTCGACCATCACCTTGTTGATCTCGCAATGGTTCGAGCAGTCCTGACACTCGAAGCTCTCGACGGTGTAGTTCCGGCGGCTGAGGTCGAAGCCCTTGAACTTGCTGCCCGCGCCGGTGTCGTGCTCGCGCGCGATGAGCGCGCAGCCCAGCGCGCCGGTGACTTCATTGTGCGCCGGCACGGTGATTGGCTTGCCGGTTACCGCCTCAAAGGCAGCAACGACGGCCTGGTTGAAGGCGGTCCCGCCCTGGAAGAAGATGCGCTCCCCGACGGGCTTGCGGGCCACGACGCGGTTCAAGTAGTTGGTCGCGATGGAGTAGGCCAGCCCCGCGACGAGGTCGGGCACCGGGCTGCCGCTCTGCTGGTGTTTCATCAGCTCGGATTCCATGAACACCGTGCAGCGCTCGCCCAGATCGATCGGCGTCTGGGACTGGAAGGCGAGGCGGGCGAACTCCTCCTTGATGCTGATCCCGAGCTTCTCCGCCTGCTCCTCCAGGAACGAGCCCGTGCCGGCTGCGCAGACCTTGTTCATCTCGAAGTCCACGACCGCGCCGTTGCTCAGGGAGATGTACTTGGAGTCCTGCCCGCCGATCTCGAAGATCGTGTCCACCTGCGGGTCAATCGCCAGCGCCCCCCGCGCCTGGGCCGTGATCTCGTTCTTGACCACATCGGCGCCGATGAAGTCGGCGATCAGGTAGCGGCCCGAGCCCGTGGTGCAGGCGCCCTGGATCTCGACGAGATCGGCCACCTCCTCCCCCACTTCGGCCAGGCCCTGGCGGACGGCCTCGATGGGCCGGCCGGCGGTCATCAGGTAGCGCTTGGACAGCACACGGCCCTCGGCGTCCATGACGACCACATTGGTCGAGATGGAGCCGACATCCACACCCAGGTATGCGGGCGTCTTCTGGCCGGGCGGCGGGGGTGTCACTTCGGCGGGCATGATGACCGACTGGTCCAGCTTCAGAGGCTTGAGGGGGAGCTTCTGGCCGAGGTGGCTGTACTGCGCCAGATCGGACAGACGCGACCAGTTCACCGTCGCGCAAGCTGGCTCAGAGCTGGCCGGGAAGGCGGCGTACACCGCCCCGATGGCGCCCATGCACCCGAAGTGCTCGGGGATGACGAGCTCGGTCTCCGACAGCTCCAGGACCTCGCGCAGTGCCTTCACGATGCCAGCATTGGCCGCGACACCGCCCTGAAAGGAGACGGGCGGCTGAATCCTCGTTGCCGAGCCCACGGTGCTCTTGAAGTTGCGGACCAGCGCGTAGCACAGCCCGGCCACAATGTCCCTGACCGGGGTGGCCTTCTGCTGCAGATGGATCATGTCGCTCTTGGCGAAGACGCTGCAGCGGCCGGCGACGCGCGGGGGGTTCTCACTGGTGACGGCCAGGGCGCCGAAATCCTCGATCGTGAGCCCCAGGCGGGTGGCCTGCTGGTCCAGGAAGGAGCCGGTGCCGGCAGCGCACATGGTGTTCATGGCGAAGTCGGCAACGCCCCCCGGCGCGTCTGCGCCTGCGTCGTCGTCCGCGACGTCCTTCATGATGACCAGCTTGGAGTCCTCGCCGCCGATCTCGATGACCGTGCGGACCTGCGGATAGAGCCGAGCGGTGGCCGCCGCCTGGGCGACGACCTCGTTCACAAAGGGGATCCCGAGAAGAGAAGCGACGACCCGCCCGCCGTTGCCGGTGGCGGCGACGCCGGCGACGCGGCCGGGCCCGAACTCGTCAACGATGGCCTGTAGGGCCTCGGCAGCCTGCTGCATGGGGTGGCCCTTGTGCCTCAGATACTGGGCCCGCAGCACGCGGCCGCTCGGCTCCACCACAGCCACGTCCACGCTCACCGAGCCTACGTCAACACCTACAAACACGTCGGACATTACAGCACACCCCAAGACAGACAGCATGGCGACAGAGGGCCGGGCAAACCCGACGGTATGCCCGGCCCACTGGTGATGCGACAAGCCGGGAGGACTTGCCCCCGACGTCAGTTGCGTAACGTAGCTATTATAGCCGAAGCCAGTTGCCTATGCAAACCGCCCTCGGCGGCGCCCTAGGGCCGGGTCAACTCGTCCTGAAGCCAACGCGCCGTTGCCTTCAGGCGGGCCGCCGCCTCCGGGGCGTCGAGCCGCTGGAGTGGGGCGATGGTCTCCAGGTACCGCCTCCGGCACTCCTCCTGCAGCTCAGCCGGCGCCACAGCCACCTGCAGAGCCCGAATCTCGTCGAAGCTGACGTTCGGCAGGGCCACTCCGTTGAGCAGGCGGTGGATCTGCAGCCAGCCCAGGTCGCACTTCAGGTATAGCATCGCGTAGCACGGGTCTAGTCCGTCCAGGCGGATCAGGTCCACGAAAGAGCCGACGACCGCCGGCGTCTCGTCCAGGAAGACGGCCAGCCGGTTCTTGAGCAGAGACCCCATGCCGGACCGCGCGAAGACAATGTCGCCGGGCTGCAGACGGGCTGAGGGCCGGTCCCACGGGCAGTCGTATGGCACGCGCGTGGCCGTCTGCAGGTCCACTCCCGCCACGCCGATCTGTCCCTGTTGCACGAGCGCCACCCCGTCCGCGGCTTCCGGGGGCCGGCGCCGCGTGATGATCGGGCCGTAGGTGAGGTGAATGATGAAGTCACCCAGGGGGCGCAGGGGGGCGCGGCAGGTCGCCAGCACCGCTGCGTAGGCGGGGTGCCAGTACGCGGGGTCCCCCCGTCGCGCGTACTCGGGATCGTCCTGGCGGGCATAGGTCGTCAGCATCACTGCAGCCGGCGGATCGTGATGGACCAGTCCACGATGTCCACCTGGTTGCGCTCCTCGGCCGTGGCGGGGCCGGTGAGGGTGGAGTCCCCCGAAGTCTCCTGCTCGAACAGCCCCGAGCTGTTGCTGATCGTCTGGTACTGATCGGTCGGGAAGGTCACGTAGCGGTTGCCCAGCCGCCCCAGGCCGTCGTAGGTGTGCTGGTCCGGGTCGGTGATGCTCTCGTCGAAGATCAGCTCGTTGGTGGTGATGACATTGATGCTCAGATCAGGGATGTCGTCACCCAAAGAGGACACGTCCACCGTCGCGCGCAGGATGGTGCCCCCCGACGGCAGCGTGTACTGATACGGCGGCCCCAGGGAGGTGCCCACGGTCGAGAGGTCCTTGCGGACCGTCGCTGTCCCGCCCTGGACGAAGTCGGCGGCCGTGATCGTCCCCCCGGGGATCACCGTGTTACTCGCCCCGTTGACGGTGTTGGCCTGAAGCGTGCCCGTGGTCGTCTCAGTGCTGCCGCTCTCGGGCTCGAAGCGGTTCTGGACCGTGGCGGTGGTCGGCGCGATGGTCAGGGTCTGAGTCCCGGCCTGGGCGGCGTTGAGCGTAAGGGTCAGCCCCAGTCCGGATAGCGAGTCCGCCTGCAGCGCCACGCCCCCGGCGTTCAGGTTGGTGATGACAGACTGCTCGGCGGCGGTCAGCGCGCGCCCGCCCGAGGCGGCCGGGGCAAAGACGACCGACCCGGCCACGACTTCCCCCGCGGCATTGGTCGCCAGCGTCAGCGTTCCGGCCGCCTGGAAGCTCGCGTTGGCCACCGAGGCGACCATGCCCGTGCCCGAGACCGTGACAGCCCCGAAGCTGACGCTCTGGACGGTGAGCGTACTGACCCCGACGGTCGAGCCCGTGGGGGTGCCGCCCACAGCGGTGATGCCGCCGCCCGCGTTGCGCAGTTCGAGCCGGCAGTTCACGCGGAAGAGGGTGTACTGGCCCTGGTGGTACTCAATGTAGTGGGTGAAGGACCCGGTGCCCCAGCCGTTCTCCCAGTACGGCCCGGCGGCGACAGGCACGGGACCGTCATCGCCGTCGTCGCCGTCGGCGTCAATGGGGATGAAGTAGTAGAAGGCGTCGTTGATCGTGCCCGCCATGCGCACGTAGAAATCCACGACGACCGAGGGGGCGCCGCCGCCGGCGCCGCCGTAAGCGCAGCCGCTCAGCGCTACGGCCAGGCTGGCTGCCGCGACCACGAGCGCCACGCGCAGGATGATCTCGGTCCGGGTCCTACCGCCGACTGATGGCACGCTCGATCAACTCCTGAGGGTGTTCCACAAGCACGCGCTGCAGGTCGGTCTCGGCCAGGCCGGCGCACAGCGCCACCCGCTTCGCGAACTCCTCGGTCAGGATGTGCCCGGGCACGTGGGTGTCGCTGTTGACCAGCAGCTTGGCCCCGGCGGCCAGCGCGGTCCGCGCCACGTGGCCGTTACCCAGCGAGTGCCCGTCCTTGGCCGTGACTTCCACAAACACGCCATTGCCCGCGGCGGCCTCGGCAGCCTCGGGCGACAGCAGGCCCGGATGGGCCAACACATCCACATCGGCGCAACTGGCTGCCGCCAGGTTGGTGCCCGGTTCCACCGGCTCCACCGGCGTCTCGCCGTGCACGACCACGTGGTCGGCCCCGAGCGCCTTCGCCTGGGCCGCCAACTCCGCGATGGAAGCTGCCGGCACGTGGGTCAGCTCGACGCCAGCCAGCACCTGGAAGCCCCAGTAGCGCGCGGCCAGCTCGGCATCGCGGCGCACCTCGGCGATGATGCGCTCCATGGTGCTGGCACCGCAGTGATCCGCTATGCCCAGGGCCCCGTACCCGACGACGGTGCATCGCCGAATCAGCTCGATGGGCGACAGCACACCATCGGAGAGGAACGTGTGAGTGTGGAAATCGTAGACCATGCAGGCCTCGTCTCTGGTGGATTGGGCGGGCGACCCGCCCCGCCTGTGGGAGCGGTCACCGACCGCGACCCAGCGCTGCTACTTGCCAGTCAGCCACCGCACGGCATTCACCAGCAGCCCCTGGAACCACTCGCTCGAGTTGGGCTGCTCCTTGGGCCCCGGGGGCAGGAGGGTCGAGGCGTCCAGCACGACGATCCGCCCCTCCCGGAACTCGTGGGCGCTCGCCACGACTTCCTCGCCCACCGTGGCCAGCGGCCAGGCGGCGAAGGCCCAGACTGCGCCACCGGCGCCGACGCGCCCCGGCTGCCCCATCCCCTCGGTGATCGGGTGGTGCTTGAGCACCCCCTGGCCGGCGGGACGCCCCAGGGTGAAGCTGATACCGAACTCGCCGAGGGCCCGGTTGAGTGCCGACACACGCTTCGCCGGGCTCTTGGCTCCGTCGTCGAAGCCCAGGGCCAGCAGGGAGCCGCCGAAGCTCACATAGTCGGCCAGCGCGGCCGTCTCCGCCTCGTCGAAGTCCCGGTGCGAGCCGAGGACGACGAGGGCCGGACGGCCCTGCAGCACCTCGGCCAGCGTGTGCGTGTCCTTCTCATACCGCAGCGGCTCCACGGGCAGGCCCACGGCCCCGAGCTGGCGCCCGAGGACACCGACGACGCCCTGCCACGGCTCAGTCTCCGGTAGGTCCACGACCGCCTTCTGGGTCAGATCGGCGGCGGCGGCGGGCTCGGTGGCGGCTTGACCGGCGCCGATGCCCCCATTGGGCGGCGCCAGGCCCTGACCAGCGGCCCAGGCGATGGCCTGTGCCAAGAGCCGCGCCTGTGGCGATCCGGGAGCGCGCGACGCATCGTCCATGGCCACGAGCGGCTGCGCCAGCACCACCACGCGCCCCTTGCCCACCGTTCCGGCCACGGCCACCGGACTGCCGTCGAGCAGGGCGATCGGCTCGAGGGCGTCGGCAACAAAGGCGCCACGCGTGGTCCGCGCGGGCAGGTCAGTGATGTCGCTCGTGACCGCGTGGGGCAGCAGCTTGAGCTCCTGTCCCGGCCCCTGGATCGGGCCAATCCGCACCTCGAACCGGCGCAAGAACTCGTTGTTGGCGTCGCGCTCGTCACGCGACATGGTCGCGACGAACACCAGGCCACCGCCGCTGCGCACAAACTCCCCGAAGTCGAGCTTGGTCTCCTTCAGGAGCTTGGCTCCGGTGCCGACGACGAGTGCCGCCGGCGGGCGGTCGTGCTGTGCCGGCTCGTGCACCTTGAGCCACCAGATGTCGTACTGCGGCTGCAGCGCCGTGTAGGCGGCCTTCACCGCCGGAGACACCGGGCCGTCCGTTGGCAACTCCATCAGGAGCAGCGGCCGGTCGGCGCCCCAGGCCCCCGTGAGCGCGCCCAGGCACAGGGCCGTCAGCACTAACACCGTCAGCGATGGTCCGGGTCTCATAAGGCAGCCTCCCTCAGGCCGGTCGGAGGACGACCGGTTGCTGGGTGCGAAGTGACTCATGGATGGCTTCACACACCTCGACGGCCGCCCGGGCATCGGCCGGCGAGATCATCGGCTCGCGTCCCTGCCGGACGCAGTCGGCAAAATGCTCAAGTTGCGTGCGCAGCGCCCCGTACTGCAGGTCGTTCAGGATCGGCCCATAGGTCACGTCCGGGCGGCTGACGCGCTCCGCGCCGGACACCTCCAGCCCCTCTCCCCCGACGCGCACCGCCACCCGCCCCCGGCTCCCCACGACCTCCAGCCGGGCGTCGAGGGTGCTCGCCACGCCCTCGGGAACGACCCAACACGTCTCCAGGCATCCCACGGCCCCGTTGGCGTACTTCAGCACGGTGAAGATCGAGTCCTCGCACCCCAGGTCGGTGAGGACCTTGCTCGCGCTCTCGGCGTAGACGCGCACGACCTCGCTGCCGCAGAACCAGCGCATGAGGTCGAGATCGTGCGCCCCCAGGAAGAACGCCACCGAAGTGCGCGAGCCGATGCGCCGTCCTGAGGATACCACATTGTTGCGCCGCCCGAACACCTGCACGACATCCCCCACCTCGCCCGCGTCAATCGCCTGCTTGGCCACCTGGTAGCGCGGGTCGAAGCGCACTACATGTCCGACCATCAGGAGGACGCCGTTGTTCCGACAGGCCTCGATGATCGTGTCGGCCTCGGCCACCGAGGTGGCCAGCGGCTTCTCCACCAGAATGTGCTTCCCCGCCGCCGCAGCCGCCACACACGGCGCGACATGAAGCTGGTCGTCGGTGCAGATACTGACGAGATCGAGCCCCGGCAGGGCCAGCAGTTCCTCCAGCGACCCACACGCCTGGCAGTCCAGTGTGCCCGCCCACTCCTGCGTCCGCTCCGGCACGATATCATAGACGCCCAGCAGGTGGGTCTGCGGCAGCTCCTTCCAGATGCGGGCATGACGCTGTCCCATCATGCCCAGACCGATGACGGCAGCTTTGAGTCCATTGGGCATTCTGCTCAACTCCTCCGGATCTGGCTGGTTGGGGCACGCTGCAGCCGGGTTGGTTTGCCCGGCGTCCCGGTTGGCCGACAGCCGTACTCAGCGACGCGGCGGGCGCGTATGCGGACAACAACTAGTAGGTGGCGCTGTTACTGCCCTCGTACGAGGCGCCGGCTGCCGCCAGGTACGCGCGCGCGTAGTTGGCGCGTTCGGCAACCCGTTCCCCTTCCTTCTCTAGCGAAAGATACACCTTGAAGTAATAGACCGCGCTGTCCTGCTGCCCTACGGTCGCGTATGCATATGCCAGCACCCACGTGCTGTCGGCCGAACTGGGCTTCAACGTGACCGCGTACCTCAGTTCACGGATGGCCTCCTCGGTGCGGCCCGTCTTCAAGTAGGCCAGCCCCAGATAGTACCTCACGCTGGCGTCGTTCGGCGTCTCTACGGTGAGCAGTCGCCAGTAGAGGACGGCCCACGAGCGCGCCAGGTATGGGTACCCGACGTGCTGGACGGTGAGGCCCCCGCCCACTACCACAAGCGTGGCGATCAGCGCGGCGATCGCCCACCTGCGCCTGGGACCACAGGGAACGTGAACGCGACCGACAGCAGCGCGGCACGTGGCGAGCAGACGCCGCCAGTGGCCGACGGACCGTGTCACCGCCGCTGCCTGTGGCTGGGGTTCGGCCACCGGCTCGCGTTGCGGTTCTGGTTCCACTGCCAGTTCCGCCGCGCGCGCCGGTTCCGGCGCCGGTTCTGGCTCTGCTGTTGGCTCTGGCTCTGGCTCGGCCGCCGGCTCAGGGAGGCCCTCGTCGGCCTGCACCCCTGGCGTAGAGCGCTGTGGAGCGCGCCCTGCAGCGGATGCAAGCGCGTCCCGGACGGCACTCAGTATCAGATGGTACCGCACGTCCGTCCAGCTGCTGTCGTCCTGTGTGCACCGTATGAGCGGCATGAGTTCGCCGTTCACGACTGGGACAAACTGAAGGTCCCTGAAGAAGGAGGCCCTGGGCCCGTCGCAAGGCTCCATGAGCACGGGGACGATCTCAATATCGTCCCCCCTACGCCCAATCAGGTCCAGCTCCACGCCCTGTACGAACTCCGAGGCCAAGAACAACTGCGTCACCAGCAGGAGCGCGACGTCCGCCTGGGCGATCTTCGCTTCGATGAACTCGCGCCACTTCTTGCCGGGGGGAAGGCCTGTTGTGTCCCACCAGACCTCCACCTCCGCGCCGAGCGCCGCATCCAGCCACGGGATCAGGCTCCTGCGCTCGCCTGGCGCACTGAACCACATCGCGTTGTTAGGGTCCTGCCGACTGTAACTGACGAATACCAGAGCCGACATACTCTCACCCCCGCCCTTATCAGGCGCACCGCAGGACCGCCAGCCTCCAGGCCCTCGCGCCCCAACTACCCTTTCGCCCGCTTCGTCTTGCCGCCCCGCTTCGTCCGCACCGGGTTCTTCCCCAGCACGAACCCCGCCAGCAGCTTCCCGACGTTCTCAATGGCCGCGACCAGCGCCACTTCGCAGCCGTGGGTATTCTCGGTGGCGAAGCCCACGCAGCCGGCGCGGCCGATGGTTCCGTACTTCACCGTCATGCTCGTATCGCTGCCGAAGGACCGCACCACGATCTCCTGGTGGCCCAGGCGGAGACGGTCGCACGTCTGGGTCAGCTCGCGGCACAGCCCGGGGTGATAGACGAACATGGCGTCCTTCATCAGGATCACAGGCCGCTCATCCAGGACCGTCGGGTACTCCTCGGCCACGGGGGCGATCTCGGCGGCGATGACGGTGTTGACGGTGCGGTCGGCGATCAGGCTGCGGACCACGTAGGCCCCGCCGGAGATGCCGATCTCCTCGCTGGCGGTGGCGGCGAAGTACACGTCCAGCGGCGGGCGCCGACCGCTCGCTTTGATCTCCTTCATGGCCACGAACAGGGACACCAGGGCGGCCTTGTCGTCCAGGGCGCGCCCGGCGACGTACTTGTCGCGCAGGTACAGCGGCTGCTTGCGCAGGCGCGAGATGCACCCCAGGCTCCCCACCCCGACGCCTCGCTCAGCCAGCTCCTGCTTGCTGAGCTTGCAGTCCAGATAGCATGTCTCCCAGTCCAGAGGCTTCTCGTGCTTCGCCTTGTGGATCCGCGGGGAGAGATGGCTGCTGTGGGTGCTGCCCACCGATAGAATGCCGGTGAGCCACTCGTCGCCCAGGACATCATACGGGCCCTCGCCACAGCGCCAGGGCACGGTGCCCCCCAGCGGCTCAAACCAGATCTTCCCGTCGTCGTCTATCTTGCGCACCATCGTCGAGACTTCGTCCTTGTGCGCCATGAGCAGCGTGGCGTCGGCGGACGACTCGCCGGCGATCTTGCCGATGATGTTGCTGTGTGCGTCCTGCCAGACTTCGTCGCAGTACTCGCCGAAGCGCCGCAAGGCGATGGCCTCGACCTCCTCCTCCCGCCCACAGGGGGAGTGCGTCACCAGGATCTCGTCGAGAAGTGCTCGGGTCAAGTCGTTCATCTGTGCTATTCGCTTTCCGCTGCGAGGTGATTCAGGGCCTCACGGACGCCCTTGAGAACCTGGTCTTCGGGCATGACGGCAACCGGCTGCAGGCCCTGCTCCGCCGCCCACGCCCCCACGATCTCCTGCCCCAGGAAGTACCCCATCTCCCGATAGCCCTCGATGCTCAGCTCCGGATAGCTGCCGAAGAAGCCCGCAAGAGATTCGCCGGCGTCCACCCGCCGCAGGAACTCGTGCGCCAGCATGGCGCGGTGTTCGCGGCCCCACTGCAGCCAGTTGGGCTGGTACGATGCCAGGTGGTAGACCTCACCGCCCTGGATCAGCCCCTCGCACACCTGCGCGAAGCCCTCATCGTAGACATCCCAGAAGGGCCCGCGCACATGGTACTCGATGCTCTCCTGGCGCCACCGGTAGTGTGCCAGGTGTCCCAGTTCGTGCGCGATCAGCCCCGCCAGCGTCTCCGGGCGCTCCCACCATCCCAGCTCCACAATCGTGTCGAGGCCGAGGTCGCACGCGGGCTTTCCCTGATATGTGGTCGCCCAGCCGCCGTAGCCGACCGGGATGATGACGAGCACCGGGTGCAGGTCGGTGCCGAGGGCCTCGCGTGTCCGCTCGGCGGTCGGCGCGAAGACGTCCAGAATGCGGTCATGCGCCTCGGCCATTGGCGCCATCCGTTCCGGCAGTGACGGCCAATGGCGCTGCAGCAAGTCGTCAGCCCAGTCCTGCCCATCCTCAACCATCGCGGCGGCATAGCGGGCGTGGATCTCGGGCTCCGCCTGCTGGAGCTGCGCCAGCCAGGCCGCGACCTGCTCAGCCGGTTCGAGACCGCTCTGCGCACGCCGGAGCTGGAGGAACTCCGGCCACAGGTCCACGACCACGGGCTCGTCAGGCGAGATCAACGGGCTGCCCCGTCTCGGCCGACTCGACCATCGCCACTAGGGCCTTCGTGATCTGCAGGCCATCCTCCCCCGTGATCGGCGGCGTCTCGTCCTTCAGGCAGCAGTTCACGAAATGCTGGAAGGCCTGGTAGACGAACCCGACCGGGACGCCCATGACCTGCCCGTACAGGATCCCGCGGTCCGCGGCCTTGGCGTTGGTGGCGAACTGGAACATCGGCAGCGCCGGGTCTATGTTCACATAGCCGTCGCTGCAGATCAACTCGAACTTGCTGTCCACCATGTACGGCATGCTCTCGGGCATGATCCAGCAGCTCTCGAAGTTGCCCACGCAGCCATTCTCGAACTCGACGGTGGCCTGGTAGAAGTCCGGGGTGTCAATCCCCAGACTCTGCAGCTTCCCCGACCGGCAGACGGCGTTGACGCGCCTGGCCTCGGACTTGAAGTACCAGCGGGCAATGTCGTAGCGGTGGCAGATCAGCCAGAAGGGCAGGCGGGTATTCCGCGACCATGAGAGCATCTGCGTGGGCACGTAGAGCGTGTTGTTCAGGCGGGCGTAGCAGTACATCGGGTCGCCCAGTTCGCCCCGCTCCAGGGCGTCCTTCGTCTGGGCGAAGGCATGCATCCAGCGGTTGGACCAGTTGACCATGAGCTGCTTGCCCGACGCCTTCTGGGCGGCCAGGATGGCCTCGGCGTCGGCAACGGTCGTCGCCATCGGCTTCTCCAGCAGCACATGCTTCCCGGCCGCCAGGGCCGCTTCGGCGACCTCGCGGTGTAGATGATCGGGCAGCACGAGCGAGACGGCCTCGATCTCATCGCGTGCGAACAGGTCGCGGTAGTCGGTGAACACGTGCCTGGCGCCATACTTGAGGCCCATGGCGCGGGCGCGCTCCTCGTTCAGGTCGCAGACCGCGACGAGGGTGGCGTTGGGGGCAGTAGCGGCACACTGGACGTGGCACTCGCCCTGCACGCCCACGCCGACGACGCCGTAGTTCAGGTTCCCCGGGGCAAAGGCTTCGACCATGGCAGATCACCTGCTGAATGTGATGGAGGCAGGTTCGCGCCGGGGCTGCGGATTCCCTGCCTGGGAATCAGACGGGCAGGCATCGCTGCCTGCCCGGGACGTCTGCGCGACGGCACTTTGGCCTAGGGGGACCACCGAATGGCGCCGCTGGCCACCGACCCGACCATGCTCTGGTACGAGTACCACTTGGCATGGCCGTCCATCATCCCGAAGTTCGCCCCCTCGTTGTGGCGGGTGGGCACGCAGCCGAGGTTGGTGATGCCCTGGCCCGTGGGGCAGCGGCCCGGTGTACCCCACCGGAAGTACGGTCCGGTGTACTGTGTGTCACCCATCAGCACCGTGGACGCGGGCATGGTGAAGGCCCCGAGGGCCGCCCCCGGGGTGATGCCCCCGTCGATGTTCCAGCCATAGCGGAGACCTGACCCGCTGGGGCAATAGCGGCACTGCGTGTTCTTGACGTACGGCTCAATCTTGTCCCACTGGCAGCGGTCGTCGGGGTTGCCCGTCCCGTCGCCCCCGACACCCGGCGCGTTGCAGCGGGTGCCGTGCTTGGGGAGGCGTTCGTCGTAGTCTTGCGCATACTGCAGCGCCCCAAGTATGAGCTGCTTCACGTTGCTCAAGCAGCTCGTCTGTCGGGCCTTCTCACGGGCCTTGGCGAAGACGGGGAACAGGATCGCCGCCAGGATGGCAATGATGGCGATCACCACCAACAGCTCGATGAGCGTGAAGCCGCGGCGCATGCGCGATCAGTCCTCTCACAGGGAGGTGCACGCGCGACCTGGCCCGCCGGGTGTACCCGGCGGCCTACCGAGGACGACACGTCATGCCGCCTACAGGCGTCGCAGTGCTCTCCGGCTGCCTACGGATGCCAGGTGAGGCTGCCGTTGGCTTCGGCCCCGCGCATGTTGACGTAGGAGTACCACTTGGCGTGGCCGTCAGCCAGGATGTAGTTGGCGCCGTCATTGTGGCGCAGCGGGATGCAGCCCCAGTTGGTGACCCCTTCGGTGACCGGGCACGAACCCGGGTCCCGCCCGCTAATGAACGGCGCGTTGCGCCCACCATCGCCCATGATGACCGTCTGAGCCGGCGACACGATGGTGCCGATGGCGAGGCCGATGCTGTTGTCCCGCATGCCGATGTTCCAGCCGATGCCCCAGGTGTTACTCGAACTTGGACAGGTGGCCATCTGGGTGTTCTTGACGTACGGCTGCATCTTGTTGAGTTGGCATACGTCGAGCTGGTTCGCGCCTGCGCCACCGCACTTGGTGCCATGTTTGGGGAGCCGCTCGTCGAAGTCCTGAGCGTACTGCATGGCCGCCAGGCCCCACTGCTTCAGGTTCGACAGACAACTGGTCTGCCGGGCTTTCTCACGGGCCTTGGCGAAGACGGGGAATAGGATCGCCGCCAGAATAGCGATGATGGCGATCACAACCAGCAACTCGATGAGGGTGAAACCACGGCGCATGTGAGCCACCTCCCGACCGGGATGTGAACGAGCATACGAACCGCTCCATTCCTTTTTTCGCCGTCCTCTTGCGGTTTCCTTCCGCTGTGGCCCGCGCCCGCGGAACTTCGCTCCCTATGGCGCCTGGAGGCAGGCGTCGTCACGACGCTTGCGGGAGGTCATGGCGGGGCTGCGGGGGAAGCTCTGGCGGAGTCCCTCCGCGACGCAAGGCGCCCATCCCCCTCCCACCGGAGGCTCCGGCATGGACAAGTGTATTGGTGTGCTGGCATGCCTGGCGGCCGCGATGGCCATGGCCCAGGCTGCGCCCCCGCTGGTCTGCCATCTGTCTGACTGTGCCAAGCGCACGCCGCAGTACCCGGGGATGCTGCGCGCCAGTGAAGTCTGCATGCGCAGTCTCGTCCCGCGCACTGCCAGCCAGAAGAGCCCCTACGACACGCTGCAGGCCCTTCGCGACTTCCACGTGACGCGCCTGGAGTGGACCTACAGCCTGACGCCCCAGTTCATCGCACAGGCGCAGGCGCTGGGGTGCACCGTCTCGGGCGCGGCGGCCAACGGCACCCTCGCCGGCGTGGACCATACGACGGCGGACTGGTTCATGGCCTTCAGCGCGCTCAATCTCAACGGCGAGGCGGTGGAGGCCCCGTGGATGCGGCCGTGGTCGGGGCACGCGCTGTGGCACTGTGTCAACAACCCTCGGGCCCGCGCGGGCTATCTGGCCTATGTGCAGAGCCTCGTGGACATGGGCGTCCGGGACATCCAGCGCGATGACCCCAGCATGAACCTCAACGCCACGAACTGGGGCGGCTGCTTCTGCCCGTACTGCCTGGCCGGCTTCCGCGAGTATCTCCAGCAACGCGGCGACCGCGAGCAACTGGCGAGGCTCGGGGTGGCCAGCCTGGCGCAGTTCGACTACGCGGCCTACTTGCGCGAGGGGGGCGCGCCCGTCGGCGATGCCTTCGCGCAGGTCCCACGGGACTACCTGAAGGACCAGTTCATCCGCTTCCAGGAGCAGTCCACGATTGAGTTCCACCGTTGGTGGCGGTCCGAGCTGGACCGGCACGCCGGGCGCCATGTGCCCGTCTCGTCCAACAACGGCGCCAGCGACTTCGGCCCGATCCACCAGTTGTTCGACTTCTACATCGGCGAACTGAACTACAGCCAGGCTTCGCCGGAGTCGCTGGCTGAGGCGCTCCGCCGGGCCCGGGAACTGGGCAAGGGCCAGTCGGTGACGATGCCGCTACGCCACGAGGCTGCCGAGACGCCCGAGTGGGTGCGCCGCACCCGGCAGACCATCGCCACCTGCTACGCGCTGGGGATGCACATCGAAGCCCCCTGGGACACGTATCTGCCTGTCCGGGGCGAGGTCCCGGCGCGCTATTTCGGGCGGCCGGCGGACACCGCCGACCTGTTCGGGCTCGTGCGGGCCTGCCCGCAGCTCTTCGACGACTACGAGGAAGCGGTCGTACTGGGCGGCGCGCTCGACGAGGGGCGGTGGACGCCCGAGACGCGCCCCGTGACCGTATGGACGGCCCGGAGCAGGTCTATGCCGTCGCCCGGGCGCTGCCCGGCCGTCCCGAAGCGCCGGTCGTCGTGCACTTGGTGGACTGGTCCGACCGGCCGCAGCCCTTCACCATCAGCCTCAATCCGCAGGTCTTCTTCGCCGGCCAGCCGGTGCAGGTCAGCCTCATCACGCCCCGCCCCTACGAGGCGGCGGCTCATGCGGCGGCCGAGGAGAGCCATGACTACAGCGGGCTCATTGCCGAGCAGACGCTCGCCAGCGGCCAGGTGACGACCTGTGACCTCCCCGCCCTGCAGCCCTGGGGCCTGCTGGTCATCCGGCCGGTCGCGGACGCGGCCGGGCTCTGGCCTCCTCGCCTCGTGCGGACAGAAGTGGGAGGCGAGGAGGCCGTCGGGGCTGTGGCGCTGAACACCGGGGCCACGGTCCGCTTCACGACCGATGGCGCCGATCCCGAGCCTGACTCGCCGGTGCTGACGGCGCCGGTGCTCCTGCGGGGCCTGCAGGGCTTCCGGGCGCGGTGCTATCGCGGGGGCAAGGCCTCCGCGGTCGTCGCGCTGACTCACCTGCCGCAGCCCGGCCCCCCGTGGCGCGACCTGTTGGTCAATGCGGACTTCGCCCAGGGCCAGACCGCGTGGAAAGCCGTCGTCGCGGCCCCCCTGGAGCCGGGGGCACTCGACTTCTCCACCGGCCCCATCCCCCAACTGGGCACAACCGGAGCGCGGCTGAAGGTCACCGCCAGCGACGGTGTGCCCTACCATGTGCGTCTCACCCAGCCGGTGTCGGTCGCTGCCGGGGCGGGGCTGCAACTGCGGGCCACGCTGGCTGCCGACCGCCCGGCCCGCATACGCATCGGCGTGCAGGAGATCGCGGCGCCACACCGGGTCGTCGGCGTGCGCGTGCTGGACATTGGCCCCACGCCGCAGCGCGTGCTCATGACACCCACCAATGAGCACGGGGACCTGCAGGCCCAGTTCCAGCTTGACCTGGGCTACTGCCAGCCGGAGACCATCGTCTGGATATCGGGGATTCAGTTGCGGGCTCGTGTCCTGCCCGCCCCGTAAATGGAGTCTGCCATGCGTACCCGAGGTCTCGTCATCCTGCTCGCTATCTCAGTGGCGGCGTGCGTCCAGGCCGAGCCGGGCCTGCTCTTTCGCGCCTCCTTCGACGGCACGGTGCAGGCCATCAGCGCCGCGCCCGACCCTGTCACGACTGTCGGCCCCTCCCCCACCTTCGCCCCCGGCAAGTTCGGCCAGGCGCTCGTGGCGGGCGCCGAGAGCACCCTCCTGCGCTACCGCACCGACGGCAACCTCGTCCCCCAGGCCGGGTCAGTCAGCCTGTGGGTCAAGCCGGTGAACTGGGGCACGGACGGGTGCTTCCACAGCTTCTTCGAGTCCGGCCAGGAGCGCCAGGGCCTCGGCTGGCTGATCCTGTACAAGTACTTCCAGAACAACTGGCTGCTGCTGCGCTACGCCGACGAGGCGGATCAGGTCGGCATGGCGCAGGGCCTGGCCGACTGGAAGCCGGGCGAATGGCACCACCTCGTCGGAACCTGGTCCCCAGAGGGGATGCGTGTCTATGTGGACGGGGAGCTGTCCGGGACGGCTCCCCGTCCGCTGGTCGCCCAGAGCCTCGCCGACACCTTTGCCCTCGGGGACAACGGCTGGCATCTGCCCCACAAGGGCGCCCAGACGCTCGTTGACGAGGTCCGCATCTACAGCTACCCGCTGTCGCCCGAGCAGGTGCGCCGGCTTGCCGGCAAGGCGGCGGTGCAGGTGACACGGGACGCTACCAGCGACCGCTGGACGGTGCAGGTGGAAGTGCCGGACCCAGCCGTGACCAAGCAGGTTCGCGTGGCCATCAGCCCGGCCGCGGGGGGCGAGGCTGTCAAGCAAGCCACTGCCGAGGTCACCGGTCGGCTGGCCCACGTACCGGTGGATGTGGCTGGTCTTCCGCCGGGCGAGTATGCCGTGCTGGCGCAGGCCCTGGACGCCGGGGGACAGGTCATCTCGGAGGCCCGGGCGACGGCCCGGCGTTTGGCCCAGGAGCGTGTGACGCTGGACAATGGTCTGCTCCGCATTGCCTTCGACGGCGGCAACGGCGGCATTCTGGCGATCGAGGCGCCGAAGCTGGGCTTTGCGGCCCGCGCGGCGGCCGCCCCGGCCCCGCTGCTGACCGTGGACAGCGTCAAGCTCCCCGACCATGCCCGCTTCTACCAGCCCAATGATGTCAGGACGCTGCCGGCCGATGACACGATGCTCAAGGAGCTGACGGTCAAGCGCGTGGCCAAGGGGCAGCAACTCGTCGCGCGCTACGAACTGCCCGACGGCATCAGCGCCGTCGTGACGGGGGACCTGCCGGATGGCGCTGCCACGCTGTCCCTGCGGCTGAAGCTGACCCCGCCGCGCCCCCTGCGCCCGTCAGAGGCCGTGCGCGTGCCCAGCGTCGTCTTCCCCATGGTCAGCGCCCTGTGCATCGGCCCGCAGAGCGAGGATGACCTCCTGGCCACCGGCCTCGTCCAGGGGGAACTGCTGCCCAACCCCGCCGCTGCCAGCACCAGGCGCAACATGGCCTACCCCGGCCGCTGCTGCGTGCCCTGGCAGGACCTGTACGACAGCCAGGGCGGCCTGGCGCTGGTTCCCCTCTCGCCGGCCAGCCAGCAGATCGAGGTGCTGACCGAGACGGGGAACGGGGCCGTCGCGCTCGGGACGCGCTGGTGGACGCTGCTGGAGCCGGGCGAGACGTTCGACTCCCCGGTGGTGGAACTGTCCGCCCACGCGGGGGCATGGCACGCCACCGCCGAGCGCTTCCGCCTGTGGAGCCTGCAGCATACCCCGCCGCGCCAGCAGCCCCCCTGGTTGGCCACCTGTGACGGCTGGACGGGCTTCGGGTCAGCCGGCTACAGGTTCCGCGAGTTGCCCGACGTGCTCAAGACCGCGCAGTACTACGGCTTCAACTACCTGCAGGTATGGGCCCAGATGATCCTGGGCAATGCCTACTACTCGTACTTCTACCCCAACCCCGACCTGGGGACCGAGCAGGACCTGCGCGAGGGCATCCGGCAGGTCCACAAGCTCGGCGGCCACATCGGCTTCTACAGCAATGTCATCACCTTCGATGGCGGCGTGGACGGCAACCCGCTGCTGCAGGAGACCATCGCCAAGTACAAGCTGGCGGACGCTCGCGTCCGCACGAACATGCCGCCGTTGCCGCGCTTCTACGACGAGGGCCTCAAGCATGTCTTCGTCGGCCCCCAGGGCCACTACGGCAAGGGCGGAGCGGCCGGGCACAGCCATTCGGGCTACCCGGACGGCTACTGGGCCATGAACCCCGGCTCCAAGTGGTGGAGCGACTACCTGGCGTTCTGGATCAGCAAGTGGAACAAGGACTACGGGGCCGACATCTGGTACCTCGACAGCTTCCCCGTGCATGGCTACGGCCTGAGCGCCGCGAACTACTCACTGGACCTCGCCCACCCCGAGGGCCTGAGCCAGGGCCAGACGCGCTTGCTCACCCGCATCCGGCAGGACTTCCAGGGCCCGATGCTCTACGAGGGTGTCGCCTGCGCCGGCCTGATGCCGTGGACGAACTGGTGCCTGGGCACGGAACTCTCGTTCGGCAGCGGCGCCTGGTCGCGGCCGGAGATCTTCTGCTACAGCTTCAGCGACGTCTACCCGGTCTTCTCGGGCACCTGCAACACCTGGGAGGGCATCAAGCGCATCTACGCCGACCTGGCCGAGACGGGCCGCCGGCAGGACGCGATGAACTACGTCTTCCTCAACGGGGAGCGCTTCGACGTGCTGGGCCTGCACCCGCTGAACAAGGACGACCCGTACCACCAGCACGTCAGGAAGCTGGTCGCGCTGCGGAAGAGGGTCCGTGACGTGCTCTACCAGGGCCGCATGCGGGATGTGCTGGGCCTGTCGGGGATGCCCGAGCAGGTGCAGGCGCGGGTCTTTGCGACGAAGACCGCCGCCGTCGTCACCGTCTGGGATCGCCGCGCCAACCGGCAGCCGTGGGAGCTGACGATCGACACCGCAGCCCTGCCGTGGCCGCCGGGGCTGAAGCAGGCGAAGGTGCTGCTCCTGGACGGGACGGAGCAGGCCGCGCCAGTCAGGCAGGACGGCAGCAAGCTGGCCGTGACGGTGCCCGCGGGCGAGATCTGCGCTCTGCGCTTCGGCCGCTAGAGGGAGGCCAACATGCCCCATTCCATCAGCAATGACGCACTGACACTGCAGTTCCGCGACGACGGCACGCTGCTGGCCGAGAACCGCCTCTCCGGCGCCACCCGTGCGTGGCGCTGGCCGGCGTTCCGGCTATCCCTGCGCGGCCAGGTCGTCAGTGCCGAGGCGTTCGAGCTGGACGGGGTCGCCGGCGCCGGCCAGGAGGTGACCGTGCGGCTGCATCACGCCCCCTCCGGGCTCGCGGCGGCAGTGCGCTACTGGCTGGCTGCGGGCGAGCCGTGGTTCCGCAAGCAGATCACACTCACCGCGCCGCCCGGCACGCCCACGCTCGACCGGCTGTGGGTGGACGTCCAGGAGGCCCCGCAGCCCGTCCGTCGCGTCGGCTATGGCCTCCGAGGCCTGGACGGAGAGGTCGAGGGACTGGCGACGTACGCCAACCAGTACGGCTGCGGCTACCCGGTGTATGCCGGCGACTGGTTCGTGGGGCTGGAGCATCCCTGCGGGTTCGCACTGCCGGCGGACGGGCAGGTCGAGCTGTACCAGCACCCCGTCTGGGAGGACGACGGCGCCCTCACGAGCTTCGCCGCCGTGTTCGGGGCCGCCGCAAGCCATGACGACGCGTCCGGGGTTTTCAGCGACTACCTGTGGCGCGTCCGCCGCCCGCGCCTCGACAAGCCCTTCACGCACATATCGGTCGGCTGGTCTTCCCGCTACCTGGGCGAACACGAGTACCTGGACACCTTCGAGGGGCGCGACGCCTTCGTCAAGGGCCTGCTCGAACTGGGGCTGCACCCGAAGGCCGTCGGCATTGACGCCGGCTGGTTCGAGCGCGCCTCGATGTACCACGGCAAGGACGATGACGAGCACGACGGCCGCCTGCTGGGGTTCACGCACATGCTGCGCGAGCACGGTCTGGACCTGGCCATCTGGGTCAGTCACAACGGCCCCGTGGGCTTTGACATGGACTGGATCGAGCAGCAGGGCTGGGAGATCGGCGAGGGGGCGTCCTCGACATACAGCTACGGGAAGTATGTCGTGATGATGCAGCCGAGCTTCGAGGAGGCGCTGACCCGGCGGCTGGAGGAGCTGGTCGGGGTCGGTGACCCCTCCCACGCCCAGATTGGGGCGGTCCACCTGAAGATGGACTGGGACAACGAGTGCGCCAGCAACGAGCACTTCGCGGATCGCTACCCGACGATTGACCACGTCCGCGAGGCGTCCACCAATGCGTTCTTCCGCATCGGCAGGCGCCTGCACGCGGCCAACCCCGAGGTGAAGCTGCGACACGGCTGGTGGCCGAGCCCGTGGTGGCTGACGTACTCGGACCATGTGTGGCTGGTGGACTCGGGCGACTGCGAATACGAGGCGTGGCCCTCGCGCACCGCCCGTGACCGCGACGCCACCCACCGCGACATGATGGTCTACATTCTCCAGCGCACGTCGGAGACGCCGGTGCCGCTGGACGCGTACGACAACCATGGCTTCGCCGACGCGCTCTGCAACTGCTTCACCACCGAGCCCCACACGTGGCTGAACACCTGCGTCCTGTCGGCCCTCCGGGGCACAACGTACATCCACTACCCGCTGACGCCCGAGGGCCTCCGCGACTGGCAGGCGCGGATGTTCCAGCAGGTGCTGGACTGGTGGGATGCCCACGCCGACGAGCTGGGCACCCAGGGCACGCGGAT
The DNA here is from genome assembly GCA_021372615.1 of bacterium. Taxonomy (NCBI): domain Bacteria; species bacterium. The sequence goes on from JAJFUB010000146.1 coordinate 51,140, forward strand.
CGTGCTCGGGCGGCCGTGGGAGGGGCAGATCTACGGCTACTGGCACCCGCATGACGGCGGCGGGTGGCTCATGCTGCGCAACCCTTCGGTCGAGCCGCAGGCCGTGACGCTGCCGCTGGAGGAGTGGCTGGCTGCGGACTTAGCCGCGGTAGGGCGGGGGCTTGTACCCCGCCCAGGGGCAGTCACGAGCCCCCCGGTGGACTCTGGGCGGGGTACAAGCCCCCGCCCTACAGTCCGCCAGGTATTCCCCTACCGGAAGCACCTGGAAGCCCCCTGGGACCTCTGGCTCACTGGCCACGAAGTCGCCGTCCTACAGGTTAGCGCCGAGCCTCTGCCCGATCTCTCCCCTATCCCAGGCAGCGACCACATGCTGACGCGCACCGAGGCGGGCGTTGTGGCCTACGTGCCGGGGTCACTCCGCCCGACGGTGCATCCGGACATGCAGCTCCCGGCGCTGTGGGCCGAGACGCTGCCCGAGGGGGAGATCGAGGGGGGACGCCGCCTGCAGTGGTTTGTGGGGGTGCCGCACCGCATGGAGAGGGCCGAACTGCTCGTGACGCTGCGCGGGCCCGAGGCCGTGCTCGACGGCCTGCAACTTCGTGCCGGCACGTCGCGCTATCGCGGTGACGCCATCCGCGACTTCAGCCCCGTCACGCGCATCTTCCAGGGCAAGCGCGGCCATGGCGGAGTACGCGTCCTACCACCCCTTGGCCCCCGCGAGCGCGACGGCTATGTGATCGCCGTGCCCGATGGTGGCTACACGGGGCTGACGGTGGAGATCACAGGCCCCCGGGCCGAGACCGTGACAGTCGAGGCGTGGCTGACGGGCTACGAGGCCCTCGCGCGCCAGGGCGAGCCGGCCAGCGAGGCCCCGGCCGCCGGGCCGCTCCTGCCGATCCACCCGTACGGCTTCCCCAGATTCCTGAAGCTGACCTAGGAGAACGCCATGTCGCCGAACAGCACGAACGCCGACGGCATCCACGCCCCTGTCCCCCGCGAGGCCATGAGTGACAGCGTCCGTCGCCTCCGCGATGCCTACAACATGGTTCCCGGTGCGCCCCTGTACCGCAAGGAGTTCTGGCTCATGCCCGGGGCCCTGGAGCGCTGGAAGACCGAGGGCATGCCACAGGACGTGCCGCTGCACGAGCTGTTCGGCTATGACAGCGGCGCGGTGTTCGGGCTGGGACGGCTGGGGTGGTGTGAGGCCGCCTTCGTGCCGGCGTTCGAGGAGAGGGTCATCGAGGATCGGGGCGACCATGAGATCGCCCAGGACTACGCCGGGCGGCATGTCCTGTTCTTCAAGAACCGCCGCGTCGGCTTCATGCCCGAGTACGTGTCCCACCCCGTCAAGGACCGGCGCACGTGGGAAGAGGACGTGAAGTGGCGGCTGGACCCGGCGACGCCGGGGCGCTGGGCGGACTTCGACCAGCACATCGCCAACGCCATCGCCGCCGCGGGGCAGGGGCTGCTGATGAGCCAGGGCCTCATCGGCGGCTACATGTACCTGCGCTCGCTCATCGGCCCGGTGGAGCTGCTCTACATGGTCCACGACAACCCGGCGCTCATCCATGCCTGCATGGAGGCGTGGCTGACGCTGGCCGACGCCGTGGCGGCGCGCCACCAGGACCACGTCACCATCGAGGAGGTCTTCTTCGCCGAGGACATCTGCTACAACCACGGCCCGCTGATCTCACCCGACATGATGCGCGCGTTCATCCTGCCGTACTACCAGCAGCTCATCAGCCACGTGAAGGCGCGTAACATGGACCAGTCGCGGCGGGTGTATGTGCAGGTGGACACGGACGGCTTCTGCGACCCGGTGATCCCCATCTATCGCGCCGCGCACGGGCTGGACATGATGAGCCCGTTCGAGGTCGCCTCCGGCTGCGATGTCGTCCGCACCGGCCGGGAGTACCCCGACCTCATCATGCTCGGCGGGCTGGACAAGCGCGTGCTGGCCAAGACGAAGGCGGACATTGACGCGATGGTCGAGCGGATCGTGCCGACGATGCGCGAGCGCGGCGGCTACATCCCCACCATTGACCACGGCACACCCGAAGAGACGCCTTACGAGAACTACCTGTACTTTCGACAGAGGATGGTGGAGCTGGGCGGATGAGTGGCGAGTGGCAAGTGCCAGGTGGCAGGCAGCGACGCCAGGTGAGGTGACGCATGAGGAACTTCCTGATTGCTGCTCTCGTGTTGGGCGTGGCCGTGACGATGGCGTTCGGGCAGCCCGCGAAGCCGGCGCCGGCAGTGCCCGCGCCGCCGACCGTAGCTCCGCCCGTCCCGCTCCCGGCACCGACGGCGCCGGGGCCCGCCTCACCGGCGCAGGAACTCGCCCTCCGCAGCCCCGAGGTGGCCTGGCTGCTCTCTCTCCCCCGCCTGCTGGGCAAGCCGCTGACGTTCCTGGTGGCGTTCCTGTTCGTGGGGCTGGTCTTCGGCCTCTTGGTCCGGCGCGCCATCTCGCCTCGCCCGGGCGGGGAGGCCCATTACAGCGATGCCCTCGACGACCGAACCAGGCGGCGCCTGGCCATCGGCAACCTGGTGGTCTGGACGGTGGCCTTGCTGGCGGGCTGTGAAGCCGCGGGCCTCCAGTGGTTCACGAGCCTGCTTCAGATGGTCCTCGAGTTCGTCAAGGGGCTGTTCGGCCTCATCGGGGCCATCATCGGCGGGCTCTTCTGGGTGATCGCTGCCATGGTGATCGCCTACGCGCTCAGCCCGAGGGGGCAGGACCTCGTGCTGGGACTGCTGGGGTGGGCCTGGCTGCGGCACTCGGGGAGCAAGCCCAAGCCCGACCAAGAGTTCGATCTGGGCGGCGGCGCGCGGGGGCGCATCACCAGCACGGACTTCCTCCACAGCACGCTGCAGACGACAGACGGGCGGACGCAGACCGTCCCCAACGCCTGGCTGATGCGGACCTACTTCAACTGGGACCGGCTGACGTGGGGCGCGACCGAAGCCCCGCCCAAGCCGCCAGTGCCGCCACCCCCGGGGTCGGTGTAGGGGCATCGCGAGGCCCTGAGCAAAGGGAGGAGGCCCTGCGGGCCGCCGAGTGTCCTGCGGACGCTACAGTCCTGACGCCGACAGCCCGGCAAGGGTAGAGCCGTGGGGCCCGCCGCACACGGCGCGGCACCCACGGCCTTCCCGATTCCCGCCTCTACTTCCTCACCCTCACCAGCACCCGCAGGTTCTTGAGCGAGTACGACCCGGCGTTTCCGGCGAAGGTCCAGTCTGGGTTCTTGCCGGTGCTGTTGCCGATTCCGAGGTCCGCCGACCCGCCGGCGACCCAGTGGTTGAAGGCGAAGATCGTCTGCTTGGCCTCGAAGTTGCCGACCTGCATGGAGCCGTAGCCGTCCTCCGGCGTGGTGCACTGGTCGCCGAAGTCCCAGACCTCATTCGAGGCGCCAGGGATGCCCGCGGCGTTGACCGGGCCGTAGTTGTGGGGCCAGAACTCGATGCAGCCGCCCTTCAGGCCACTCCCCGGCGCGATGCCCTCGACGTTGCTCACCACGTTCAGATTCGTGACCTTCTTCTGGAAGTTGGCCTTCGAGGCGAGGGTCGGCACGCCGATCTTGCCCAGGTCATCGGTGAAGGCGTCCATGGAGCAGTACACCCACTGCACAGGGCCTTCGGCGCTCTGTAGCTCGAGGAAGTACGCGATGCGGTCGAACGGGCCGCCGATCTGCGGGCGGTTGTCCAGGTCGTACTTGATCTCCTTGCCGGCCTTGCCCAGGTCCAGCGCGTAGACGAGCTGGTACTCCTTCGCCTCGCCGACGTTCAGCGCCAACAGGTCGCGAACCGGCACGTCGCCCGCGCGGAAGGCGCCGGCGGGGAGCCCCTCCTTGTTCATCAGGTTCGGCGAGGCGTCGCGGTGCCAGGCGAAGCGCATGGCGACCGGCTCCTTTACCCCGGCCGCTGACAGCACGACGGCGTTGCTCTCGATCAGCGTGTCGGCCTTCACGAACTCCGTGTCCTTGCCGATGATCTCGAACATGTCCGGGGCCTTGCCGTCGCGTGTGGTCAGGCCACTGCCGACGTTGTCGAACGTGACGCGCAGCTTGCCCCCCTCGATGGCCAGGGTCTTGAACGTCGGGCCGGTGTAGACGAGGTCCTTGCGCCCGTAGGTCTTCGCGAGGGCCCACAGGGCCAGCCGCTTGCCGACGTCCTGCTTGTTCTTGGGGTGGATGTTCGTCAGGTCGCCGATGTCGTGGATCACGACCTGACCCGTGTTCGGTATGCCCTGTGCGGCGGTCTGGGCTTCCCAGAAGGTCGGCAGGATGAAGGGGTCCTCATTGCCGTACACGTACGGCGCGATCTGCACGTAGTAGAAGGGGAAATCGCCCACGCCGAAGAGCTGCCGCCAGCCGCCGATGAGCGCCTCCATTTTGTCCCGGTAGCGCATCCCCTCGCGGTGGTTCGCCTCGCCCTGGTACCAGATGGCCCCGCGGATGGCGAAGGGCAGCAGTGGGTAGATCATGCCGTGGTACAGCGTACTGGCCCCGCCGGGGCCGACGAGGGGCTTGAGGCCGGCCGGGTACTCCGGGGCGGGCTCCAGGGGCTTCTGGGCCGCCAGGGCCTCACGGGCCGTCTTGGTCCAGGCGTCCAGCCGGGTCAGGTAGTCGCCCAGCGTCTGTTTGTAGGCGTCCGAGCGCGGGTCAGTGAGCATGACCTGCTTGTAGATGGGTTCCAGGGAGGGCACCCGTGCGAAGCCTTCAGGCGGTGTCCAGGGGTCAATGGAGGTGCCGCCCCAGGAGCTGTTGACCAGGCCGATGGGCACCTTCAGCTCCTGCAGCAGGTAGCGCCCGAAGAAGTAGCCGGCGGCGGTGAAGCTGCCCGCCACTTCCGGCGTGCACACCTGCCAGGCGCCGTCGAAGTCGGCGGCGGGATAGCCCGAGGGCACGCGTGGCACGGCGATGTGGCGCAGTTGCGGGTGGTTGGCGTTGGCGATCTCCTCGGTGGCGTTGTTGGAGGCGCTCACCGTCCACTGCATGTTCGATTGGCCTGAGCACAGCCAGACCTCGCCGATGAGCACGTCCTCGAGGACCACCTGGTTCTTGCCGCTGACAGTCAGCGTGAAGGGGCCGCCGGCAGGCTGGGCTGGCAGCTTCGCAACCCACTTCCCGCCCTCACCCGGTGTCGCGGTGACGGCGGCCTTGTCGCCCAGTTGCACTCTGACCGCTTCCCCCTGATCCGCCCAGCCCCACACGGGGATCGCGATGTCGCGCTGCAGAACCATGTGGCTGCCGAAGATGTGCGGCAGGCGCACGTCGGCATGTGCTGCGGAGACGGCCACGACAGCCAACGCAGCCACGGCTAGTCGGTATGACCTCATCGGTGACTCCTTCCGGCGGCTACCGGCCCAATACGACGGCCTTGCCGTCTTCGGTGGTGCCAAGCTGGTGGTGATGGATGCCCGGCACCGCCACCGGCCCGCAGTTGCAGGCGAAGGCGCTGCCGTTGCAGCCCAACAGGCTGCCGAGGCGCTCCCACATCGGCCTGGTCTCGGCGCACAGCGAGACACGCGTGGTCGGCGACAGGCGCTGGACCTCGCGGATGTAGTGCTCGTATATCTCGGCTCGGAGATCATCGGGGAAGGGGTGCATGCGGTCCTGGAAGCCCTCGGTTGCCTCGATCTGCTCCATGCGGGCGATCAGCGCCGGGTCGAACAGCTCGACCGGGAAGATCCCCTCGAACTCCGCCATGCTGTCGAAGAACAGCATCTCCATGCTGAGGTTGTCGGGCTGTACGGCGGCAAAGAGCTTCTCCAGCGTGTCGGTCGCTTCTTCCCGCCAGGCGGCGATGGGGACGATGGGCTTGAACTTGAAGCGCACCGAGTAGCCGGCCTGCTGGCACTTGCGGGCCGCCTCGATACGCTGCTCGGTGGTGGCCGTGTCCACCTCGATGCGGCGGCTGACGGTGGGCGTGCTCATCGTCCACAGCATGATCGTGTGGCCGTTGTGCGGCAGGTCCAGCAGGAAGTCCACGTTGTCGCTCTTGGAGAAGAGGATGATGTACTTGTCGGGCAGGGCCGCGTAGTGCTCGACGAGGGCGCGGCACATGCCATACTCGGGCTCCAGGGGCAGGCAGTCGGTCTCCACGTCATAGCGGAACACGTGCTGCCACGGATTGGCCGCCATGAGCTGATCGGTGTGGTCCAGGAAGTCCTCGATGTTCAGGCCCAGGGTCGTGACGCGACCGCGCCGGCAATAGCGGCACTTGTGGAAGCAGCCATAGGCCGAGTGCAGGTCATACAGCGACCAGCACGTCGCGCCGCCCTTGCGCTTCTGGTTGCCGTCCTCGTAGTGGTAGCCGTCGTGGATGCCGTACAGCATCCGCAGGAAGCCGTTGGTGTAGCCGCCCTTGCCCTGCAGGCTGGCGTGCCGTTGCTCGATCTCGGCGCGCTGCTCGGGCGTTGGGAACAGCATCTTGTTGAACACGACATCCGGGTCGCCCTGGAAGCCGAGCTGGCCCTGCCGCACGTCCAGCTCGAACCAGTCCTTGGCGGCGGCGAGGTCGTCGAGCTCACTTTCGCGCAGCAACTGCACGCGGTCCACCGGCACACCGAAGCCGCCCATCAGGCGCTCCATGCGCGCCACGCAGCGCGGGTCCCCGGCGGCCCATTCGGTGATGTAGAAGTTCTGCGGATGCACAGGCTTCATGGTCACAATCCCTTTGGCAAGTGTGCCTGGTGTTTCTATACTGCGGTGGGGATGACCTCCGACGGCCCCGGGAGCGCGCTGTGACCGAACCGAAGCAATGGGACTTCGATACCTACGACTGGATCGCGCAGTATGACGAGCGGATGCGGGCCCGGGATCGCCTGTGCTATCAGGCGGCGCTGCGCGCGCTGCCGGTGCTGACCCGGGCCGGCGCGGACGACCTCGTCCTGGATGTTGGTGCGGGCACGGGCAACTCCGCGGTCCCGTTCCTGGAGTTGGGCTGCCGGGTGTTGGGGGTGGATCCCTCGGAGGAGATGCTCAAGCAGGCGCAGAGCAAGGTCGCGGCCTACGACGGGCGCTTCACCGTGCAGCACCTCGACGATGCCTTCGCGCGGCTGCCTCTGGGGGGCCAGCGTTTCGACATCATCATCGCGGCCTACTCGATCCACCACATGGACTATGGAGTGATGCGGGGCGTTGTGCGGGGGATGAAGGCTTCGCTGCGGCCCGGCGGGCGGATCGGCGTAGCGGACACCATGTTCCGCGATGCGGACCACAAGCGGGAGATGATAGACGCGCTCCCGGACCTGGAGGACGAGTACCACCCGCTCCTGACGACCTTCCCGGCCATGTTCGAGGACGAGGGCCTGCAGGTCGCGCTGCAGCAGATCGGACCGCTGGTGTGGGTGCTGGTGGCTACTGCTTCGGCCGCAGGTCCGTGATCGTCCCCGGCAAGTCGCCCTCGACCGTCACGGCCCCCACCTTCGGCCCGACCAGCAGCGACACGGGCGTCCCCACGACCGTGTTGCGCCGCAGGATGATGCCGTCGGTCTCACCATCGATGCGGATGGCCGCGGCCGGTCCCCGGTCGTGCTCTCCCCCACTCCCGTTGTCCTGGATGACGCACGCCTCGACGACGCACCGGTGGCCCGCGGCATACGGTGGTTCGTTGCGGAAGTAGACGCCCGACAGACGGTTGCGGCGAATGGTGTTGCGCGCGAAGCGGTTGTCGGTGTCCTTGTGCCCGATCGAGATGCCCATCTGGGCGTTGTCCTCGATCAGGTTGTCCTCGAAGAGGCCGTTCTTCACGCGCCAGCACAGAAACAGGCCGCAGCCCCCGTTGCCTCGCATCACGCAGTGGCGGACAATCGGTCGTGCCGACCCGGAGCCGGGATGGCAACCCCCGCCGGTGTTGCGCTCGAAGACGCAGTCCTCGACCACCACGTCCGGGCAGTTCTGATACGAGAGCCCGTCGCCGTTCATGTTGCGGATGGCGACATGACTGATGGTGACGCCCGCCACACGCAGGAGGTTGATGCCTCCGCCCCGGCAGCCATCCTCCGGTGGGCACGCCTCGCGGTTGCCCTCGATGGCGAGGTCTCGGATCGCGACGTCGCGCTGGTCAGTGGCGCGGATCAGCGGGCAGGCGCGCGATACCGAGGCCCCGTCGGTGACCATCAGGTCCGCGTTCAGCCGGTCATCGAGCACCAGGGCGCCATCCGCCTCCTTGCGGATGACCGTGGCCACGGTGCTGAAGAAGCCGGCGAACCGGTCACTGCGGACGGTCACGCCGTCGCTGACCTGGAAGTCCGAGGCGTCCTTTGGCAGGATGCGCACATCGCCGTAGTCCCCGTCCTCGGCCAGCAGTGAGACGCCGCCGGGGGCCTTGCGCAGGACGGTCTTCTCACCAGCGCCGATGAGGGTGACGCCGCTGCGTAGCACGACGGAGTTGCGGAGGGTCCAGGTGCCGGGGCCGATATGCACGGTACCACCGCCCAGACCCGCCAGGTGGTCCACAGCAGCCTGCAGGACACGGTGATCGCTGCCACACAGGTCGCCTTCGGTGAGGCCAACGCGGATCTCAGGGCGCACGGTGGGGGCTCCTTTCGCGCACAAGGGGAGCATGAGAGCTGCGAGCACGAGCAGCGGGCGAGGCATGGCGTAGTCATTCGCAGGGCAAGCACGGTCAACCTGCCCCATAGGCCATTCCCCATTCCCCGCAATGAAGAGGCCCCGCCGCAACCGCGGCGGGGCCTCTTTGCTAAGCCTGTGAGTGTGGCTTCTGAGGAGCGGGGGTACTCCGAGATTCTTTCGCCTCAGAAGTCCAACCAGGCGGGCTTCAGGAAACTACTTCCCGCAGCCACACCCTTTCTTTTTGGGTTCTTCCTTCTTCTCCTCTTTCTTGCCGCACCCACAGCCCTTTTTATCGTCCACTTTCGTACCTCCTGTTGGTTCGGCCAGCCGCCCCACGCGCACGACATCGGCCCCTCTTGGATCCTGACCGTGTCAGGCGCCGGCTCTAACAGCGGCCACCTGCTCCTTACGCCAAACCATGCACACTTGCCGGACTGTACGTCCCATCGCCGGCGCGTATGTGTCATGGTTATACAACCACCTTAGTCCCCTCGTTGGTTCCTGTCAAGATGGATAATGAGCGCGATGAATCGCGCCCCTACCGGGCGACGATCAGCGTCACGTCGCACGGGACCCGCCCCGCGCGGGAGCTGTAGACGACCAGCCCGCGGTGGTTCAGCGCCGACCGCGGCGTCTCCAGCCGGACGAGCACCTGCCGGCCGCTCTGCCGCCGTATCTGGTCGAGCGCTTCGCCGCTGACTTCGACGCGGACGAGATCGCCGTAGCGCCCCCGGAAGCCGTGCAGATGCGACAGCGCCCCGCGGGCATCGGCGTACTGGTCCGGCAGTGTGACGCTGTGGACCGGGACGCCGTTCATGGACACGATGAGATCGCTGGGCCAGCCCGGCCCTGCGGCGTGCGTCTGCGGCGCTCCGGGGCGCTTGCTGGAGACTTCGCACAGGAAGGTCACGCTCTTCGCGCCGACCAGGTCCACATCGTCCGGCAGCGTGAACAGGTAATCGAGGTGCCCGGCTTCGACGCCGCCGAACAGGTGGGTCTCGTAGTCCACCACGCCCCGCTCGACCTCGGCCTCATGCCAGGCGGTCGAGACTTCGACATCGCCGGCCAGCTTGCGGAGGATGACACGCCCGGTGCTCTGCTCGCGCACCTCGCGCGGCAGTCCGCTCTCCCGGAACTCCGCGACGGCGAAGTTGGCGGCGAGGCCGCCCAACGAGGCCTCCAGGCGCACCAGGCAGCTCTCTTCGGCGGGCGCCACCCCGGCGAGGTCCACAGTGCTGACGGGGTCGCCGGAGGCGGGCCAGGCGATGCTGTCCTCCCGCAGTGTGCGGCTCTGGCCCAGGGAGTCGGTGAGCACATAGCGCACGGCCAGCTTCGGCAAGCCCCCCGTGTAGCCGACACGGTTCAGGAACAAGCGCGGGGCGAACTCCGCCCCCGGGGCGAGCGTCTGCGCCGGGGGCCCGTCAACGCCCAGGTACACCGGCCCCTGAAGGTCCTGCACGTTGTAGCCGAACTCCTTGGGCGTACGGTCGTAGTTCAGGACGCCGTTGTACTCCCACTCGATGTCCTGCAGCTCGGTGTAGACGTACCCGCAGACCTTCTCCTGCCGGCGCAACAGGTCGGTCAGGAACTTGAGGCACCAGGAGACATCCATGTCCCCCATGCGGGCGCTGATGCCGCCATACTCGGAGTTCATCAGCGGCTCGTCGCCCTGCTGGTTGCCGCCCACGTAGTTGAAGGTGGAGCCGGGATACGTCTCGGCCACGACCTTGGCGACATGCTCCTTCGCCTGCTCGTAGTCGTTGAGGTAGAAATGCCAGGAGTTGATGTCGGTCAGGACATGGTCGTATGAGCAGACGGAGTTGTCCTCGATCGGCCGGCTGGGGTCCAGCTCCTGCGCCAGCCGGAACATGCGCTTGACCCACTCGTGCCGATCCGGCGACTCTGCGTACTGCTTGAAGCCCAGGCCCCAGGTCTCGTTGAACAGCACCCAGGCGAAGATGCACGGGTGGTTGAAGTCGCGCGCCACGAGCTGCCGGAAGGTCCATTCCCACCGCTCGCAGCCCACCTCGCCATAGCCGTCGTAGCCCACGTTGGGGAAGTCGTACATGATGAGCATGCCGAGGCGGTCGGCCCAGTACAGGAAGCGCGGGTCCTCGGGCTTGATGTGGATGCGCAGGAAGTTGAACCCGGCTTCGCGAGCCAGTGTCAGGTCGCGAATGATGTCCTCATCGCTGCGCCAGGCGTACACGCCCCAGGGGTTGAAGCTCTGATCGAGCGCTCCTTTCAGGTAGATCGGCTCCCCGTTGAGCGTGAGGTACTTGGGCCCGCCGTCGTACAGCGGCGCGATGCCCACCTCGCGCAGGCCGCAGTAGGTCTGTACCTCGTCCAGGACGGTCTCGCCCTCCAGCAGTTGCACCGAGACGCTGTACAGGTGCGGCGTGTCGGGGTGCCACGGCCGCGTCTCGCCGGTCAGGGGCACCGACAGGACCGCCTGCCCGGCGTCGCCCCGCTGGTCCGCCACCAGCGTCCCGTCCTCGTCGCAGACCTGAAGGCGGCACGCCAACCCGGTCAGGGCCACGTTCGCCTCGATGGCGCACTCCAGGACCGCCGGCGTCAGGTGCGGTGTGACCTGCACCCGGGTGACATGGCGCTCCGGCCGCACCTCCAGCCACACCGGCTGCCAGATGCCCGAGGTGGTCGTGTACCACTTGTGCTGCTTGCCCAGGGGCTTGTCCTCGGTGCCCTGCGGGTCGAAGACCCGGATGACGATGAGGGCCTCGGACGCCCCGGCGGCAGCGGCCGTGAGGTCGCAGGAGAACGGGGCGTATCCGCTCCGCCCCTCCGCCACCGGTTGTCCGTTGACCCACACCTTGACTTCCCAGTCGGCAGCGCCGATATGCAGCCAGACATGCTCCCCGGCCGGGCAGGGAGGAACCTGTACGGTCCGCCGGTACCACCCGATGGTGTGGCGCGGGGCGGTGGTGTAGTTGTCCCGGGTCACGCTGCCGGGATCGAGATACACCTGAGTGCTGAACCAGTTGTCATTGCCGGCCCAGGCCTCGGTGCCCCACGCACAGTGCGACTCCCAGGGGAAAGGCACGATGATGCTGCGGCCAAACGGAGCGTGGCTTGGCTGGTGCAGGCCCTGCTGTTCGCCCACGTCATCGGGGTCGAACGCGAACTCCCAGGGGCCGTTGAGACTCACCCACGAACCGGCGCCGGGGCGCTGCAGATCGGGGCGGGGATGTTCCGGGCGAGGCAGTGATACGGAGGCGTCAGTCATGGGTAGTTCCTGTCCTTCGGCTGAGTCGAGTCGGGAGATGCACTCCCTGGGCGCAATTCGTCAGAAAAGATGAGCCATCCTTCGCGAAGTGATGTAAACTATGCTAGGTAAGAGAGCCGCAAGCAGGTGCCAGGCGCCTGGCAGGGAACTACCGTCAGTGGATAGATTGGGGGGGAGGCCAGCTACGGAAGGACGAGGCATGGATTCGCGCCTCATAGACTTCGTGGAAGACGTGGCCCAGACCATTGTGGGGCTGGACGTGGCGCTCTTCTTCCAGGCCAATCCCCGCACTTTCGACACGGCTGCGGGCCTGGCGCTGCGTACGCACCGGGACGTAGGTGAAGTGACCGAAGTGCTCGAGCGCATGGCCCGCCACGGGATCCTCGAAGCCTTCAGCCGCGGCGACGGACGCTATACCTGCTACGCCCTCCCCAAAGACGTCAAGGTGTGGAACCTGCTGTGCCTGCTGTCCGAGGCGTACCTGGACCATTCCGAGAGCCGCAAAGAGATTGTCCGGATCCTCATCCGCCGGCAGCATGAGCGCTCGGGCCAAGCGTCCGCCCAAGACGCAGGAGAGACAACGTGAGGACAAGACAGTACGTTGCCACGGGCGTGCCCGGCCTGGACGAACTGTTCGGCGGCGGTCTCCGCCAGGGCTCGTGTGCGCTGGTGGAGGGCATTCCGGGGGTTGGCAAGACCACCGTCGGGGTGCAGTTCGTCGTGGCCGGTGCTCTCGCCGACGAGCCGGGCATCATCGTCACCTTCGAGCAGGTCCCCGAGCAGCTCTATCGGGATGGGAGCACCTTCGGCTGGGACCTGCACCAACTGGAGGCGGAAGACCGTCTCCGCGTCGTCTGCACCTCCCCGGAAGTCTTCCTGGACCAGCTCAGTGACGTCGGCGGGATGATGGACACCCTCGTCACCGAGATTGGCGCCCGGCGGCTTCTGGTGGACAGCGTGGCGCACCTGGCACATGTCACGGCCCGGGCTGGGCAACTCCGGCCTCTTGTCTACGGCATGCTCAGCGGCATTCGCCGCGCCGGCCTGACCGCCCTCATCACCAAGGAAGTCGAGTCCGCCGTCCCCGACACGATCCCCTTCGAGGAGTACCTCGTAGACGCCGTGGTCCGTCTATCGTACGAGATGAGCGACGCGATGTACCGGCAGCGGTTCATCGAGGTCGTCAAGGCACGCGGCCAGAAGCACTCGGCGGGACGGCACCCGCTGACCATCGGGCACGGCGGCGTGTGCATCTACCCGCGCTACGAGACCGCGGGAGGCCCCGCTCAGATTCCCGCGCCCGCGGCTGCGGCGCGCTGCAGTACCGGCATCACCGCCCTGGACGCCATGCTCTGCGGTGGGCTGTCGCAGGGCTACGCCACCCTCGTGGCGGGCAGCGCGGGCGTGGGCAAGACGTCCCTGGCCTTGCAGTTCATCGCCGCCGGAGCGCGCGCCGGGGAGCCCGGCATCTTCCTCACCTTTGAGGAGGACCTGCCCAAGCTGGGCGACCTGGCCGCCGGCTTCGGCATCGAGCTGGCCGACCTGCAGGCGCAGGGCACCTTCCACCTGATGCGGCGCTCGCCCCTGCACCTGCTGCCCGAGCAGTTGACCCAGGACCTGGTGGCCGAGATCAAGCGTCTGGGGGCGCGCCGCGTCGTCGTGGACAGCCTCACCGACCTGAGCATGAGCGTGACGGACCACCGCCGTCTGCGCGAGGTCGTCTTCGTCCTGAGCGAGGCCCTGCACGAGGCGGGGGTCACCTCCCTGTTCACCACGGAGGTCCCCGAGCTTTTCGGCCAGACGTATGTCAGCTCCGAACACATCTCCATCATCGTGGATGGCATCATCCTGATGAAGTACGTGGAGATGGAGAGCGAGATACAGCGGGCCCTGTCGGTGCTCAAGATGCGCGGCTGCGACCACGACAAGGGCATCTGGCGCTACACGATTGACGGTACCGGCATCCACATCCGCAACCGCTTCGAGGGCGCCAGCGGCGTGCTGGCCGGCAGCCCGGTGCAGACGCCGATCACCCTCTCCGTGCGCAGCTTCACGGAGTTCGACGAGGCGCTCAACGAGGAGCTGATGAGCCGCTTCTCGCAGCTCCATCCCCGGGTCCAGCCTGTGTCGCTCAGCATTCCGTACAACCCGGACGAGGTCTTTGACACGGTGCGGACCGCCAGCCAGGCTTCCGACACCAGCCTGAGCGTCGCCCCGCTGTGCCTGTACTGGATGCGCGACCTGCTGGAGACAGGCCGCTTCATGTCCCTGGACAGCATCGCCAGCCCGGCGGAGCTGAGCATGCACATGCCGCAGTTGCTGGAGCTGGGCCAGGTGGACGGGACGCTCTACGCCATGCCGGCCATGGCTCTGTGCGGCGTGCTGCTATACCGCAAGGACCTGCTGGAGGAGCATGGCTTCACCCAGCCCCCGCACACCTGGGAGGAGCTGATCCACCAGGCCCAGACCGTCCTGACCAACGAGAACAACCCCAACCTCATCGGCCTGCAGTTCCCCGGCTACCGCTACGAGGGCCTCGCCACCTCGTTCCTGCAGAACCTGTGGAGCAACGGCGGGGACGTGCTCGTGGACGGGGAGGTGGCGCTGGCGTCGGAGCAGGCCCGGCAGGCCGCCCAGCACATGCGGGACCTGATCGCCACGCACCAGATCGCCCCCGCGAACGTCACCACGGCCGCGCACGGCATGGAGCCGCAGGCGGACTTCCTGGCCGGGCGCACGCTCTTCCTGATCATGCTGCCAACGGTGGCCCAGGCCTGCCAGCGGGAGAGCTCGCACCTGCGTGGCAAGGTGGGCATTGCTCCGCATCCCATCGGCCCGCTCGGCACCGATTCAGTCACCTTCCTGGGCGGCTGGCACTATGGCATCCCCCGGGGAGCGCGCGCCCCGGAGACCGCCGGCAACTTCATCCGCTTCATGACCAGCTACGAGATCCAGCGCGAGCGTTCGCTGCGGGGCGGGCCGATGCCCACCATCCCCGAGCTGTACACCGACCCGGAGATCGTGGCCTTCAACCCCGACTACCCGCTGCTGGGGCGTCTGCTGAAGACCGCCCGCAACCGCAACGCCGTCCCCCACTACCCCCAGGTCTCCCGCCTCATCCAGGCCCACCTGCACAAGGTGCTGAACGGCGAGGCAGAGACGGAAGCCGCCCTGACCAGTCTGGCCGAGGCGGTCCGCTCCGTGCTCGGGAACCGCTAGACACCTCCCATCCCCTGCGTTGACTCATACACATTGCTGGGCTATAGTATACACACTGGAGGTGACCTATCTTGGCGACCACCACCCGAGTCACAGGCGGGGCGGGACCCCGCGACAAGTCGCCGGAGCGTCCCGATGAGGCCCGTGAGTGCCACCGCTTCAAGCGGACCAACATCGTGCTGGATGATGCGCTGATCGAGGAGGCGCGGCGTCTTACCGGTCTTCAGGCCAAGCGCGAGATCGTGGAGGAGGCTCTCCGAACGCTCGTGCGGGTCCGGGAGCAGCAGCAGGCTCTGGCTCTGTTCGGCAAGCTGCCGTGGGACGGGGACCTGGCGGAGATCCGGCGCGGACGCAACCTCACGGTGGGTGAGTGAGGCCGTGGTCATCACTGACGCCTCGGTCTGGATTGACTTCTTCAATGGGGTGGACAGCCCTCACGTCAACGCGCTCCGTGCCCTGCTGCAGGCCGGGGAGGCGGCACTGGGGGACTTGATCGTCTTCGAGGTGCTGCAGGGCTTCCGCTCTGACCACGGGGTGCGGACAGCACTTGCTCTCTTCCAGAACTGCCACGTCATGCCGATGGTGAGTCCCGACCTGGCCGTTCAGGCCGCCTGTCTCTACCGGTCGCTGCGCCGCAAAGGGATCACGATTCGCGCCGCGAATGATGCGCTCATCGCCGCGGCCGTCATCGCCGGCGACCACATCCTCCTCCACAGTGACCGCGACTTCGACCACTTCGAGCGCCACCTCGGGTTGCAGGTGCTGCACCCGTAGTGACTTCAGACCGCATGGGAGCTATCCACCATGAAAGTCGGCTTCGCCTCCGCAGACATTACCCCTGCCCTGGGCATGGAATGCCCCGGCGGCTTCTCCAAGGCCTATCACCAGAAGATCCACGACCACTGCTACGCCAAGGCCATGGTCATCGAGCACGCGGGGGAGGCCGTGGCCTTCGTGGGGCTCGATACACTGTCGGTGAAGCACTCGCTGGTCGAGACGGCGCGCCAGAGGATCACCGACAAGACCGGCCTGCTCGGGTCGAGCGTCATGGTCGGGGCCTCGCACACGCACGCCAGCGGGCCGATCGTGGGCGAGTTCCCCGGCGCCTTCGGCCATGCCTTCGACCCCGAGTTCTGCGAGGACCTGGCCCAGAACAACTCGACCTCCGCCAATCCCGACTACTGCCGCCACATCTCCCGGCAGATCGCCACCGCCGTCATTGAGGCCTTCAATAGGCGTGAGGAGGCGGGCCTGGCCATCGGGCGCGGCGAGGAGGCCACGGTGGCCTTCAACCGCCGCTTCTGGATGAAAGACGGCACCCAGATGACGCACCCGGGCAAGGGGAACCCCGACATCGTCAAGCCGGCCGGTCCCGCCGACCCCGAGGTGGGCGTGCTCAGCGCCTGGCGGCCCGACGGCAGCTTCCTGGGGTGCCTGGTCAACTTCACCTGCCACGGCACCACCGGCAACGGCGGGACGTCGGCAGACTGGATCCACTGGCTCCGTCACACCATCACCGGCGGCATGGGTGGTGGCGAGGTGGTGTTCCTCAACGGCGCCTGCGGCGATGTGACGCAGGTGAACAACCTGTCCCTCCAGGAGAGCGAGTTCGGGGAGAAGTGGTCGCGGCGCGTGGGGCAGAAGGTCGGGGCCGAGGCGCTCAAGGTGCTGTCTGCAGCCGAGCCGGGCGAGTTGCTGCCCCTGGCGGCCCGGCAGAAGACCGTCAAGATCAGCGCTCGTGAAGTGCCTGAGCAGCGGTTCCAGGAGGCCCTCGAGTTCCTGAAGTCCAGCCCGGCCGAGGGCTGGGACAAGTGGTGGGCGCGCGAGGTGGTCCTGCTGCATGAGGCCAACAAGGTCGAGCCGGTGATCCACGCCGAACTGCAGGCCCTGCAGGTGGGGCCGGCCGTGTTCCTGTCCAACGGCGCCGAGTACTTCTGCCAGCACGGCCTGAACATCAAGCACCGCTCGCCCTTCCCCTACACCTACGTGGTAGAGCTGGCCAACGGCTGCCTGGGCTACGTCCCGACGGCCGAGGCGATGGGCCCGCAGGGCGGTGGCTACGAGCCGCGCATGGCGATGAGCAGCCGCCTGGTGCCGGAAGCCGGGCAGATGATTGAGGACGGGTCCGTGGAGCTGGCCAACGCGCTCACCCCGGGGGCAGCCCCCCAGCCGCCGCAGATCGCGCAGGCCGCCAAGGCGTGGGATGCGGGGTCGTCCAAGGCCAAGGATGTGTGAGCCAGCCGCTTGACTTATGTTCGCTTTATGCGTATATTTGTTCGCATGGAGCGCACACTATCATCGGCCATGGCAGACGCTCTGTTCCCCGCGGTTCGCCAGGGGGTGCTGTCTGCACTGCTCACCCAGCCCACGCGTGAGCTGCACCTCCGGGAGATTGCGCGGCGGGCGGGGCTGGCGCCGGCGACGGTTCAGCGAGAGGTCGTGGCCCTAACACGGGCCGGGATCCTGGCGCGGCGCACCGCCGGCCGGCAGGTCTTCTACCGGGCCAATCCGCAATGTCCCATCGTGCCCGAGCTTCAGGGCCTGATGCTCAAGACCGTTGGGCTGGCGAGCGTGCTGGCGGAGGCGCTCGCCCCGTTGGGAGAGCGGGTGCAGTATGCCGCTGTCTTCGGCTCGACTGCCGCGGGCACGGCCCTGGCAGACAGCGACGTGGACTTGCTCGTGGTCGGGGATGTGACGCTGATCGAGTTGGTCAGCCACCTGCGAGAGGCACGCGAGAGACTCGGGCGCGAGATCAACATCGTGAGCATGAGCAGAACGTCGTTGGCGGCCGCGGTCCGCGACGGGGAAGCCTTCATCACCAACGTCCTGAACGGGCCGCACATCGCGCTCAAGGGGGAATGGGATGAACTTGGACGACTTGCTGGCTCAGCAGCGACTGCAGCCGTACCGAGTGTCAGTGGAGGAGATGGCTGACCTCTGGGCCGTTGTGGATGGCAGCATAGATGATGCCCTGGTGGACCGTATCTCGGTGGACCTGCGCTTCTCGGCAGCCTACGACGCCGCCCTCACCCTCGCCAACCTTGCGCTGCGGTGCGCAGGCTACCGTACGCGCGGCGTAGCGCACCATGCGACAGCCTTTGAGACGCTGCCCATGGTCATGGGAGAGGGTGTACGCGGGCAGGCCAACCTGTTTGAGGCCTGCCGCGTCAAGCGCAATGTCGGTCACTACCGGCGGCGCGGCGGGGTCACGCCCCAGGAACTGGCGGAGCTGATCGAGACGGTGCAGCAGTTCCGGAACAGTGTGCGCGAGTGGATGGGGCAGCACTACCCCCAGTACGTGCCCGGAGCAGAGAGCGAGTGACCCCGGGCGGGATGCCCGTCGCGTAGAGCGCGACACCCCGCCCTGTCTGTACTTGCGGTGCGGGGCGCACCCCTATTCCTTCTCGTACGGTACCCTCGACAGATCCAGCTTCACGAACCCCAGCTTCAGCGCCGGGGAGTCGGGCTTCAGGTCGTAGTTGTCGTGCGCCGAGTCCACGAACAGCGGGTCGGCGAAGACCGAGTGCGTGTCCAGCCCCAGACCGGTCCAGGCCTCCCACGTCGGCTTCCCCAGCGGCGGCTTGTTGCCGCTCACATCCCAGAAGAGGTTGAAGTCCGACTGCCCTACATGGTCCTTCGGGTTTGTGATGGAGTTCGACAGCACCGGCTCCCCGTCGCAGACGAAGATGTTGTAGGCGAACGAGATGTTGCTGGACCTGGGCAGCGACACCTGGTAGCTGTCGCCGTTCACGGCGATGTTGTTCTCGAACTTGATGTCATGGGCCATGTGGACGTGGAAGCTGCCCAGGCAGCGGTAGACGAGGTTGCCGGTTACGGTCAGGAAGCAGCTCTGCTCGTCGGGGTAGATGCCCCAGCCCATGCCCGTCAGGCCGTGGATGTCGTGGCAAACGTTGCCACGCACGACGCAGCCGTCGAGCTTGTTGCCCAGGTAGATGGCCGCCCCGTCGTTGAGCGCGGTCATCACCCGGTAGATGTGGTTGTTCTCGATCAGACCGTTGTTGGGTGCGCCCTTCTTCTCGCAACTGAAGCAGATGCCGCTGTAGCCCACGTCGTGGATCAGGTTGCGGCATAGCCGCGCGTTGGCGACATTGCCCACCCGCAGGGCGATGGCGCCGGGATAGATCAGCCCGATGTGCTGCAGGTGGTTGTCCTCGATGGCCAGGTTGTCCCCCACGCCGGGCTCGGCCGTGCCACCCGCGACAATGCCCGAGGCGCCCACATAGCCGATGCCGCACTGGGACACGCGGTTGCCGCTCCCGCCGCTGAGCTTGATGGCGTTGCCGCCCAGGAAGCGGAAGGCCAAGTGGTCCAGACTGCAGTCCTGGCCGTTGCTGACGGTCATGGCCGTCTCGCTGATGCCGGCCGCCCCGAAGCCGGGGGACTTCCACGACACGTTGGTGTCCACCAGTGCCAGGCCGGTGAGGCGCACATGCCGCACGGGCTGGTCCGGCTTCCCCTCGATCTTCACCAACTCGCTCCATCTGGGCGCGACGGCCACGGAGCGGGCCATGTCCTCCCCCGGCAGCGGCCAGTACACGACCTGCCCGTTCTCCCGGTCCAGGTACCACAGCCCGGGCGTGTGCATGCCCTCGGCGATGTTCTCGACCCGGTAGCGGTGGATGCCGAAGGCCCCGGCCGGATAGCCCAGGGGCGGCGTGAGGGTCAGCGTGTGGGTCACGGGGTCGTTGGCTTCCACGCGGGCGTGGGACATGTCCCAGGAGTGGTAGATGACCAACTCGGCGTTCGCCTGCGACAGCCAGGAGCCGAGGTCCTCGGGTTTGTAGACCATCGTCCGCTTCAGCTCGACAGGCACCGTCCCGAAGCCGCCCCCGGTGGTGCTGCGCCAGGGCTCCTTGTACTCGCTGAGGTGCTCGAAGAAACCCGTGCGGGGCAGGTATGCCCGCTGGCGCCACTTGCCGTTGATCGTGAGCGAGCGGAAGTCCCACTTGCCCTCCTTGACCTCGGGCAGGTCTGCAGCCCAGAGCCGCCCTTCCTCCAGGGGATGCCAGCCGCGAATGGGCCGGCCGCCGCCCAGGATCGTGCTGCCCATCGAGTTGCCCTGCAAGGTCACGTAGCTGTCCTCGGGCCCCAGCACCAGCGGCGCTTCCATGGGGAGGTACCCGGCGGGCATGCTGATGATGACCTCGCGCTCGGGGTTCTTCTTGTGCTCCTCGCGCGCCCGCTCCAGGGCCGCGGCGACGGTCTTGAAGCGGTTCTGCGTGGAGACCTCCAGCCGCAAGGGGCCAGCCGTAGCCTGTGCAGCCATGATGAGCACCACCGCAATGGAGTAGACAGTCTGTTTCATCCACCGAACCTGCCAGGAGAGAGTGTCGCGTCGGGTGAGCAGCCACGCACTGCTGCGGCTGCTACACACCATAGAACATCAGATACGCCTGATTGATTCCCCAGTTGAGCCCCAGGGACTTCATGTAGTTGAGCTTGGCCTCGGCGGCGGCCTTGGCCGCGGCGGTGAGTGCCGCCTTGTCCCCCTGCCCCGCCTTCAGCGCCTCCTGCGTCAGCACTACGTCGCGGTTGACCCGGGCATAGTCCACCCCGATGCGCAGGAACTCCACCCGCTGCTTGATCTTCTCGTCCGCGCCGGCAAGCTGCTTCGCCTCGTCGAGGGTGCCGTTCAGCTCCGCCAGGAAGGCATCGCTGAACTGTGACGCCAGGAGCCCCTGGTTGACCCGGTAGCCCTCGTACTGATTGCTCGCCGCGAGCTTGTCGCACACCTTCTCGACGGCGTCGAGGTACTGCCGCACCGGCCGGGCCGCCGGGCCCCAGCCGGCCTGGCAGTAGTCGTCAATGATGTCGTCCACGCTGCGCGACGGGTCCCAGATCAGCCGGGCGGTGATGTAGTAGTCAATCCCATTGAGCGCCCAGTGGTTGAAGCAGGTGTCGAAGTCCGTCACCTTCATGCCATTCTGGGCGCACAGCTTCAGGTCCGCGCCCAGGCGATGCGGGTAGAAGACCGGGAAGCCCATGCCGGTCATGAACAGGTTGGGGCGCAGGAACAGCCCGCCGGGCGCGGCCTTGGCCCACGCCAGCCAGGCCTCCTGCGACTCCTGTCGCGCCGCGTCGCTCAGGTACGTGAAACCCACGTAGCCGATGAAGACGTTCGGGTGCAGCGCCACGTGCAGGGGCGGGGTGCGATAGGCCGAGTAGGCATAGGCGCCCAACTTGCGGTCCGGCAACTCCTTGGACACGATCTCCGCCACGGCGTTGTAGAACTTGACGTAGCGGTCGGTGAGGGAGACGTGCCGGTTGTCCCCGCCGATGCGCATGTCCAGCACCGGGCCGTCCTTGGCGTCCCATGCCTCGCAGGCGGGACAGGTGCAGAAGTACTGCGGCCCGCCGTCATTCGGCGAGATCGAGGCACAGTACAGGGCCGGATTGGCCTTCAGCTTGGCGATGGCGTCAGCGGCCACTTGCTGCTGCAGGCCGGGGTTCGAGACGCACAGCCGGGCGCGCTCGGGCGACTTGGCTCCCTGGTCGCGGCTACCGTTGGGCTGCTGGGCGAACCAGTCGGGATGGTCCTTGCCGAACCGCTCCCAGTAGTCGCCGAAGGCGTGGCCGTAGCTCATCTCCCCCTGCTTGCCGTCACGATTGTTGACCCACCAGTCATAGCCCGACTGCAGGAAGGCCTCGTACTGCTCCCGGGTGAGGCCCAGCTTCTCGAGGCCGGGCTGCTGACGCACGTTCCACTTCAGGGAGCGGATGTGGCGCTGGATGACGGGCGGGGTGAAGCGGTAGTCGAGATCAGCATGCACGGTGACGGTTTTCCGCTGGGGGATGACCTCGCCCAACTCCCCGGGCCACAGCCAGCGGCAGCCGAGGCGCTCGAGCAGCTCCAGGGCGGCCCACAGCGTGCCCTGCAGGCCGAAGCCCGTGGCGCTCCAGTCACAGCCCATCAGCGTCAGCACGCCGTCGCCGGCCTTCAGCCGCAGTTCTTCAGGCGCCATAACCGGCGGGAAGCCGTTGGGCTTGCCGTTGACAGCGCCCGAGATGATCTTGACGGCCAGCAGACCCGCCGGTACCGGTGCGGGGTCCTGAACGATGGGCAGCCTGGCCCCGCTCATCTTCTCCAGCACGGTCTGCAGCTTCGCCGCGGCCAGTTGCGCCGCGTCGGAGGGCTTGGACTGGAGCACAATGGCGGCCGCCGGGTGGCCGTCCCTGACGAGGGTCAGGTCGGCACAGGCGACGCCACTGACGAGCAGCAGAACCAGAATGTAGCCCAGACTCCGCATGTCACACCTACCATGTCGAGTGGCGTGTTGCCCCGCCCCATCCCGCCCTACGCGCAGTCCCCCTCCCACACGCCCAGTGCCGGCGTCTCGCCGGCCCAGGCACCCGTCTGCCCGCATCCTTCGCGCTTTGGCTCCGCTCGCGCACAGGCCCTCGCGTCCCCCCAATCCCCCATTCTCGCCAATCCCCTCCCCCACGCCCAGTGCCGGCGTCTCGCCGGCCCAGGCCCGCGTCTGCCCCCAATCACTCGCTCTTCGTCCCCTCCGTGTGCAGTCCCCTCCTCCGCCCAGTGCCGGCGTCTCGCCGGCCCAGGCGCCCCTACGGCACTCCCGACCCTCGCCCCCAGTAGGGCCACTCTTCAGGCTTCCGCGTCAGCCCGCGCGCAACCGGGTTGAGGAAGATATACCGCGCCCGATCCTCATGCTCCCGCCGGCTCCGGATGATCTCCCTATGCGTGCCGTTCTCCCACAGTTCCCCCGTACGCCCCAGCCGCTTGTTGATCTCGTGCGCCGTCCAGCTCTTCAGACTATGATGCAGCTTGCTCAGCGGGAAGCCGGGCAGCGGCTTGAAGATGAAGTGGAGATGGTCGGGCATCACGGTGTAGTCAAACAGCAGGTAGCGCTCTCCATCGAAGTGCCGTAGCGCCCCGACGATAGTGTCACCGACTGGCCTGACGGTCAGGTCGGTCCCGCGCCGGTTCAGCAGCGCCATAGTCACAAAGTAGGTAGCGCCCTCCTCCTCGACGGCCGAGGGACGCCCGCGCAATCTCGCGGACGGGTTGTCGGTAGGCGTAGGTCATCCCCCCTCGGCGACGTGAGCGACGGGAGCGGCCTGGGCCGGCGAGACGCCGGCACTGGACGGAGCGGCAATGTGACAGCACCAGGCACAGCATCGGGAACGCCAGCGCGCGGTCCTGTCGAGTGCCTCCGACAGAGGGCGCAGGCGGGAAGCGACGCCCATCCCCGACCCGACGGGCTACCCGGGCCGGCGAGACGCCGGCACTGGACGGAGCAATCGGATGCCCGCACTGGGCGGAAAAACGAGACGCCGGCACTGGACGAGGCAATGGCCAGAGCCCACGGGCTTGCGCCCGTGGCTACTATCGTTCGGCCCCTTCGGGGCGAACGGCATGGCTCGTTCCCGGTTCCCGATTCCCGAGTCCCGATTCCCGCCTGCCTCACCAGCACGTATACCCGCCGTCAATGACGAGGTCATGCCCCGTGGTGTAGCTGGCTGCGTCGGAGGCCAGGTAGACGACCGCACCGACGAGTTCCTCCGGGTCGGCCATGCGGCCCATCGGGATGTAGGGCATCCAGCCGTCAAAGTACTGCGGGAACTGCTTGGTCAGCTCGCTTAGTGTGTAGCCGGGGCTGATGCTGTTGACGCGGACGTTGTGCTGGGCCCACTCGACGGCGAGGCTGCGGGTCAGGTGCATGACCCCGGCCTTCGAGGTGTTGTAGCCGATCTGGCATTGGGGGCGGTTGGCGATGCTTCCCGACATCGAGGCGACGTTGACGATTGAGCCGGACTTCTGGGCGATCATGATGCGCCCGGCGGCCTGGCAGGTCAGGAACATGCCCTTGAGGTTGATGTCCACGACCTTGTCCCACTCCTCCTCGGTCATGTCCTCCGCCTCGTGCCAGATGCAGATGCCGGCGCTGTTGACCGCTACGTCGAGCCGGCCGAACTCGGCTTTGACCCGGTCGTAGGCCGCCGTGACGCTCGCGGCGTTCGTGACGTCGCACACGACGCCGATGGTGCCCTTGCCCATCTCCTCCGCCGACTGGGCGACACGGTCCTCGAGGATGTCCAGCAGGGCGATCTTGCAGCCCATCTCCTGCAGGGCGTCGGCGCAAGCGCGGCCGATACCCCGAGCGCCGCCAGTGACGGCCGCGACGCGGTTGGTCAGCTCAAACTTCTGTCTTACGGACATGTGCCATGTCCTCCTTCGACGATTCCGCACAGCTCTGTGGTATTCGCCAGGCCCCGCCGACGGACCTTGCACACGGCGGGTGCCACTGCCAGCCCTGCTGGCAGTGCAGCGACCAGCGCTACACGGCCAGGGGGCCTGGCCGTGGCACGCCCCCGGCGTTAGCCCGGCGGCGGGAGCTTCCGCAGCGTTACCATCGGCGCCACCACGTCCGCCAGCCCTACACCCCCGAAGCACAGGTACAGCCACTCGTCGTGGCGCAGGTCTGTGCGCCCGATGAGCCGGTACATCGAGAGTGGCGACTCCGGCGCGCACATGGCGCTGACGGCCTTCGCCATCTGCGTCAGCACGCGGGGATCTCGGCCCAAACGCTCGTAGCAGTAGGCCAGGACATGCAGGTTGAGCGCACTCCGGCCGCCGGACCCGATCCACCAGGGGTTCTCCTGGCCGGCCAGCTTGTCCACGAAGCGCTCGCGCAGGTTGGCGGCGTACTGCGCGCGGACGGTGTCGTCAGGGGCCAGGTAGTGGGCCAGCATGTTGCTCTGGGCGGTCGTGCCGCTGAGCGTGGGCACACGGGGCATGAGCCACGCCCCGTCGACGATGGCGGCTTGCATGTCCTCGGGCTTGCCGGTCAGGACGGCGTGGAGCAACGCGGCGCCGAGGGTGCAGCCGATGGTGTAGGTGTTCTGCTCGGGGGCCAGGACGCGCGTGGGCTCCTGCAGCGGCACGCGTGGTTGCTGCCCGTAGTTCGTCAGGCACCAGCCCACGCCGATGCCGCCGGTCGGGACGCGGAAGCTCTCGCGATAGGCCATGTAGGCGTCGAGGCTGCGCATGATCCCCGCGCGGTCGGTGGGTCCGGCATACGGCGCGACCTGTGCGAGCCCGAGGGCAATCTCCCCGCCGTCGGCCACATAGCACTCCTCGCCCCGCCTGGTGATGCCGTAGCCCATGCGGTAGCCGCCGTCCGGGCGCTGCTCGGCGATCATCACGCGGGTCCAGTGCAGGGCCGTGTCCAGGTAGCGGCGGTCGGCGAAGATCTCGTAGCCAGCCAGCAGCGTCCACACGGCGCGGCTGTCAATGAAGTAGATGCCGCTGAACTTGCCGTCATCGGCCCCGGACGTGACGAAGAAGTCGCACAGGTCGCGGAGCGTCTGGCGGACATTCACGCGCCAGGCGGTGCGGTCGAGAGCTTCGTCGCCCTGCATGAGCTCGGCGCTGAGCCTGAAGTTGCGCCAGTCACCCAGCGGCAGGGCCGCGCCAACGGCGCCAGCCTCGGCGACCGGCAGCACCCGCGGGAGAGCCGCGCCGTCTACCGACATGCGCACCTGCAGTCCCGCACCCGGAGCGCGGGGCAGCACGGGTGGGGTGGCGCTCACCTGTCCCCCCTCTGCGGCGGAGGCGACGGGGTTGGCGTCAGTGAGGACCGCCCCGGACTGCATGAGCCGCAGCGCCCGCTGCAGCAGCGGGGCCAGGGGCGGCTTCGCCACGTCCAGTCCGGTCAGGCCCAGCGCGATCTGCACGCTCGTGCGCCCGCCGGCGGCCCTGGCCAGCGTAAGGGCCCCCACGACACGCGCGCGTCCGTCCGGCCCGGTGCCCTGCAACAAGGGCAGGAAGCGCCGCGTGCGCTTCGCGCCGGGGAACAGGCCGGTGCTGTCCCACGTGGGGGCATTGCTGATCTCATGGGCCGTCAGCGCCCCGGACGGGAAGCTCAGGCCCTCCGTCAGTGGATGGCTGCCCACCGGGCGCAGCTTCGTGAGAGCGAGCAGAGGCCCACCCGTGAACGGCTGGGGCCACGTGGCCGTCGGCACGGGGGCAATGGCCTCGCCCAGGAGTTGCTCGACCAGCGTCCGCCCCGGCAGCGGCACGCCGGCGGCGAGGGCTGCTTCGGAGGAGACGTTGGCCTGAGCGAAGCGCAGGTTCCTGATCTCGAAGCGGTGCTCTCCGGGTGGCACGAGGCCCTTGAAGAGGCCGAAGTAGAGCCTCTGCAGGCGCTCGGGATGCAGGAAGTCCCCGGCCTGCCCGCGCGCGGGGGTGGCGTACGAGCAGAAGCTCGCCAGGTGTATGCGCACTTCGCGCCATTCCGGCGTGAGCGAGACGATCTGCTTCCAGCGCGAGCCGTCGCCTTCCTGGCCTTCCAGGCACAGCAGGCTCGTGTCGCGGTCGCCGCGGGCCTCGAAAACCAGGCCGGCGGCCTGCGGCGTCAGGGTTGGCGGCTTGAAGCCGGCGTACTGGAAGGCGTTCTCGGGGCGCGTCCGGAAGACGAACGGCTGCGCGGTGGTGCCGGTGCCAGCCACTGACAGGGCCTCGGAGCCGTCGTGGTGCCCCAGGTCCCAGTCCACACGCCCCTGCACGTTGCCAGCCACCGCGTCGAAGTCGTCCAGCAGGGCGTAGCCCGCCCCCGCCGGGAACAGCAGCCGCCCGAAGACATCGCCCTCCGTCAGCACGAGCCCCCCGCCGCCCTGCACGAACTTGCCGAGCGCGCCGGACGCTGCCGCCGGGAAGACGTGGTACGGGATGACGAGGCACTGCAGCCGCGTCGGATCGAGGCGGGCGGCGTTGCTGAGGTCGGCCGTGGTCAGCGGCTCGACCTGGCAGCCGCAGCCCTCGATGAGCGCCGCCAGGGCGTCGGTGGGCGTGCTGCCGTGTCTGGCCAGTGCGGGATCGCTCCACAGCCCCACCGTCGGCGCCGGCGCGGCGAGGGCCAGTGCGGGCAGCAGTAGCAGTGCAGGGATGAGCAGGGCCGGTCGGACGGGCATTGTTGCCTCCTCGCTTTCGTACCTCCTGAGTTCCCCCCGGCGGCGCCATGGGCCTCCCGCGCCGGGAGGAGAACCGCGTTCTGGCGGCCAACTGCCCTGCCACACTTGCCGCACAGGAGCCAGTACCGTGACTGTCCGCGCCGCCGTCATCCCCGCCCCCGGTTCTCCCGTTGAGGTCCGCAGCTTCCCTGAGCCCGTGCTGGAGCCCGGAGCGGCCCTGCTGCGGACACGCTACTCGGAGGTCTGCGGCACCGACGTGCACCTGCAGCACGGGCGGCTGGCCGGTGTCCCCTATCCCCTGATCCCCGGCCACATCAATGTCGGCACGCTGGAGCGGCTCAACGGGTCGGTCTGCGATGCCTTTAGCGCGGAGCTGGCCGAGGGTGACCTGGTCACCTTCCTCGATGTCCACGAGACCTGCCACAACTGCTGGTACTGCCTAGTGGCCAAGGCCAGCACGCGCTGCCCGCAGCGCAAGGTGTACGGCATCACCTACGGGGCCGAGGAGGGGCTGCTGGGCGGCTGGAGCGAACTCATCCTGCTCAAGCCGGGGGTCAAGATCATGCGGCTGCCGGAGGGCCTGCCGGCGGAGCTGGCCATCGCGGGCGGCTGCGCCCTGCCGACGGCGTTCCATGCTGTCGAGCGTGGGCAAGTCGGGCTCGGCGACCATGTGCTGGTGCAGGGCACCGGGCCGGTGGGGCTGATGGCTGGCGCGCTGGCGCGGCTCTCGGGTGCGCAGCAGGTCATCGCCATCGGCGCCCCGGACCTGCGGCTGGACATGGCCCGGCGCCTGGGAGCGGACCACGTGCTCAATCTGCAGACCACGACGCCGGCGGAGCGGCGCGAGGCCGTGCTGGCGCTGACTGGCGGCCGCGGGGCCGATGTGACCATCGAAGCCTCCGGCAATCCCCAGGCCGTCCCCGAGGGCATGAGGCTGACCCGTGATGCCGGGGTGTACGTCGTCGTCGGCCAGTACACCGACGCCGGCCCCGTGGAGTTCAACCCGCACCTGGACCTGAACCGCAAGCACCTCGACGTGCGGGCGACGTGGGGCATTGACTTCTCACACCTGTACAAGGCCCTCCACAGCATGGCGCGCTTCCGCGACGACTTGCCGTGGGGTGCGGTCATCAGCGCGTACTACGGCCTGGAGGACGCCAACGAGGCCCTGCGAGCCGTGGCGGCCGGTGAGGTCGTCAAGGCCGTCATGTGCCCGAACGGGCGGCCACAGTGACGCGGGGCGATCATCTGGGAGCGGCGGAACCGGAACGTCAGTGCGTAGCGGGGGCGTTCGGCCCGACCGACGCGACGCCACAGCATGGGAATTGAGAGCCCCGGCCGTTCCTGTTTGCGTTGCCGCTGCATCTATGGCATTGGGACAAGGTGCAGATGGCACTCACACACACAGACATATGCAGCCTCGCCCAGCGTGCCCGCGGCGGTGACACGCAAGCCTTCGATGCTCTGGCGCGGCACACGCGCCCCCTGCTCGTGCGGCTGGGGGGCCAGTGGCTGCGCGAACCCCACCTGGCCGAGGAACTGGCGCAAGAAACGCTGCTGCGAGCCTACCAGCGGCTCGGATCCCTACGCGAGCCGGCGGCGTTTGTGGGATGGCTGACGGCCATCGCGCGTAACTGGGCGCTCCAGCGGCTGCGGTCGGCGAGTGCCACCGAAGAGGTCCCCCTGTCGCCTGACGAGCCCTGCCCGATCCCCGACCCCGGCGGCGACATCGCCCTGCACACAGACTTGCTGACTGCTCTGTCACGCCTGCCCGAACAACAACGCGCCGTCGCCCGGCTGTGTCTCTTGGAGCAGCGGTCGGTGGCGGAAGTCGCCGCCATGCTGGGCGCACCGCCTGAGGTCGTCAAGGGGCGGCTACAGCGGGCTCGCGCCACACTACGGAAGGAGTTGCGTCATCTCATGCCGACTTCCAGCAAAGAGCGTCCCCCCCTGGTTCTGGTCGTGGACGACGAGACGCACATCGCACGCCTCATCCAGGTGAGCCTGGAGACCATCGGCTACCGTGTGAGCGTGGCTCACGATGGCGAGGCCGCGCTGGCGCTCGCCCAACGGCAGACGCCGGCACTGGTTATCCTCGACCTGCTCATGCCCCGGATGGACGGCTGGACGGTGCTGCGGCATCTGCGCTCGGAGCGCAAGACGCTGCTCACGCCGGTCCTCGTGGTCAGCGCCCTGCCGCCGGACGAGCCGCGCAACGCCCTCTGCCACGAGCTGGCCGATGCGTACTGGCAGAAGCCGTTCAGCCCGCTCGTGCTGCAGGCCTGGGTGGACCGGCGCCTGGGGCGCATCGCTCCGAAGGCCGCACGGCAGTTGGCCCAGTGGCGTCAGCTCCGCTTCGGCGGGGCCGCCACACCGGCGGAGGTCGTGCCGCACCTGGCTGCCGATGAGTACGCACTGGTGCGCGTGGAGGCGCGTGTCCTCCTGGCGGAGATGGGGAGTGAGGCCACTCCGGCGCTAGCGGCGGCGCTGCATCACGCCGATGAGGGCGTCTGGTCTGCGTCCGCCCTCATCCTGGCCCAGAGGGACGAGCCCGCGGCAGTCGAGGCGCTGACGCCATTGCTGCAGCATGACGACCAGCAGCGCCGCTGGGAGGCCCTGGCGGCCATCGGGCAGATGCGGAACGAGGCGGCGTTGCTGGCACTGGCAGACGAGGCGCGGCCGGTCTTCGAGCAAGTAGTGGCCGCGCTGGACGATCCCACGGAGTCCATCCGGGCCACGGCCCAGGCTGTGCTTCGGAGGGTCAAGACGCCGGAGGCAGCGGTACTGCTGCGCGACCACAGCGGCGGGAGACAACTGCGCGTCCGGAAGATGGACGAGGAGGGGTCGGTCAGCGTGACGAGAGTCAGCTCTGCTCCGCGCGGTGCACAGGACCCAGGCCGTCATGCGCCGTAGAGGAGTTGCACGGTCTCTTGCGCCTGTGGGTAGCACGTCATCCGGTCGCGTGGGCTATGTGACCTGCGCGATCACCCGTCGCAGGTCGGCCTCGATGCGGTCGAAGTGTGCGGCCTCGAAGAGGCTGCCGTAGTCGGCCAGCACGAAGGTCTCTACGCCGGCCTCCGCGGCCACGGGGAGGGCGTCGAGGATGCGGTCGCGGGGGCTCGGGCTGGCGGCGATCCACAGGAGGTGCCGCTTGCCATAGCGCTCGACGACCTTGCCGCCCTCCATCTGCAGCTCCCGCACGGCCTGGTGCATCGGCACGTCGTTGTGCTGCCAGGGGACGAAAAGCGACAGCACATCGCACGCCGAACAGGCCGCCAGGGCCGGCCAGTTACCCGTGCCGCCGGGGACCTGCGTGCCGGGCATCACCGGGGCCGGCATGATGAGCGATTGCAGCCGCTGGTCTACCGACTGCACCGCCGCCGCCGCCGCGAGCAGGAACATCACCAGGGAGCGCTCGCGGAAGTCCGCGACCTTCTCGTTGAAGTCCCGCGGCATGTCGAAGCCGAACGAGGCCTGGAAGAGGCGCTGGCAGTACTCACAGCGGCAGGCCCAGTTGCTGCGGGAATGGTGGAACGAGGGCTCATCCCACAGGAAGCCCTCCACCTCCAGCATCCACGCGAGCGTGCGCATGTTGGAGGAGAACCATTCGAGGAAGTACGGGTCGTTCGGGCAGGCTTTGGGGACGCGGCGACCACGGCTGTCTACTTGCAGGGACTGGGGATGGGTCTCGACGTAGAGGCTCGGGACCGCGGGATCGGGATCGAGGAC
This sequence comes from bacterium, assembly GCA_021372615.1. Lineage (NCBI taxonomy): Bacteria > bacterium. The sequence continues at coordinate 81,860 of JAJFUB010000146.1, forward strand.
CTTGCCGAAGCCCCAGGGGACGGCGAAGCTCGCCATCCCGCGGGAGCGAGCCCGGCGGACGAAGGTCGCGATCTCCTCGGCCCGCCAGTGCACGTCGTCCTCATAGCACCCGATGAACAGGGGGCCGAAGCCGAAGTCGGCCAGCCGGACCGGGTCTACCCGGGCCAGCTCCTGCGTGCCGCCTGCCAGACAGATACCCACTCGCATGGCGTCTGTCTCCGCGAAGTCAGAGGTCTAGACCGCGACTGTCGAGCCAGCCCCGCCGCCATTCGCCGGCTGCCCGCTACTCACGCGCCGTCCTTCCGCGCCACTGCGACCAGCGATGTGCCGACCGGCAGCCCCACGAACCGCAGCAGCCAGTTCTCCAGCTGGAGGGTACCGATCAGGAGATTGTTCAGCCAGGGCGACAGCACCCGCAGGTCGGTGCGGGGTTCGTCCGGGAGCTTCGGGCGCAGACGCTGCGCCAGCCGGAAAGCCAGAATGGGGCCAAAGGCCGCCACGACTACGGGCGACAGTTTCACCACTCGTGCACCGGTCTCCTGCAGCTTGCGGCGCAACTCCCGCGCGGAGTAGCGACGGCGGTGGGCCAGCGCCTCGTCGTGCTCGCTCCACAGGAAGCGATGGGCCGGCACAGTGACGATGAGACAGCCCCCCGGCCGCAGCACGCGCATCATCTCGGCCAGTCCCGCCTGATCGTCCGGCAGGTGTTCCAGGACGTCGCAACTGATGACCGCGGCGAAGGTGTTCTCGGCATACGGCAGGGCCGCGACATCGCCGGCGGCGACGCGGTCGAAGCCGCGCTCGCGACAGTATGCCAGGGCGTGGGGCGAGCAGTCGCAGCCGCACAGGTTGGCTGCGCCCTTCAGCTCCTTCATCGTGCCCCCGGTGCCGCAGCCGGCATCCAGCACGAGGGCTTCCGGGTCATTCACGTACCGCTGGATGAGCTGCCGCACCAGCTTGCGGCGCCCGACGAACCACCAGTAGGTTTCCTCGAGGTTGTACAGCTCCTGGAAGTCGCGCTTTCTCATGCGTGGGTGTCGTGTCCCCGGGCTGCAGTGAACATCGAACTTATGTTTGACATGGACCTCGAACAGATGTTACAATGCGTCGTGAGCTCTAGCGGCCCCATGGAGGGTGCCACGCCAGGAGGAAGCCCATGCCCAGCGACGACCTCAGTCCGCGCCGCCAGCAAATCCTCGACTGCATTGTCAGCACCACGCGCGACCGGGGCTACCCGCCGACCGTGCGCGAGATCGGGCAGGCCGTGGGGCTGACTTCCAGCTCCTCGGTGCACTTCCACCTGCGGGCGCTGGAGAAGACCGGCTATCTCGAGCGCGACGGTTCGCTCACCCGCGCGCTGCGCCCCCGGCCCTTCCGCCACGCCCAACCCTCACGCTACGTCCCGCTGGTGGGCAAGGTCGCAGCCGGCGAGCCGATCCTGGCGCAGCAGAACATCGAGGAGGCCATGCCGCTCCCCGAGGGGCTCTTTCCCGATGGCGACCTGTTTCTCCTCCGCGTGCGCGGCGATAGCATGATCAACGCCGGGATCATGGACGGCGACCTGGTCGTAGTGAAGCGCCAGCAGAGCGCCGACAACGGCGACATCATCGTAGCGCTGCTGGACGAGGAGGCCACGGTGAAGCGGTTCTTCCAACACAGCCATGCCGTGGAGCTGCGGCCGGAGAATGAGGCGCTGGAGCCGATCATCACCCGCGAGGCGCAGATCCTGGGGCGCGTCTGCGGTGTCATCAGGTCGTATCAGTAGGGCGACGCTGCAGCGCGATCACCGTGATGTCATCCTGGCCGGGCTCGGCGGCAAACTTGCCGGCGGCCGCTCGTACCGCCTGGGCCACTTCCTGTGCCCGCTCCTCCTGGCGCTGTTGCACCAGCTTCCCCACCCGCTCTTCGCCGAAGAACTCCCGCTTGCGGCTCCGCGCCTCGGAGATCCCGTCTGAGAAGCATACGAGCATGTCGCCCGGCGCCAATTGGATCTGGCGCTCCTGGTACTTCGCCTCGCGCCAGGCAGCGACGACGGTGCCGCCGGTGCTCAGCGGAACAACCGGGGCCTCCGGGTCGGCGGGGACGACGAGGGGCGGCACATAGCCGCAGTTGGCGAACGTGAGCATGCCATCCGACAGGCGCAGGACCCCGATGAAGAGGGCGGCATAGCTCTCGGGTTGCAGGGCCTCATAGGTGGTCTCATTGACATGGGCGGCGGCCGCTGCGGGCGAGAGGCTCTCTCGGAGCGCCGCCTGCAGGTGAGAGTGCACCAGCGACAGGTGCACGAGCCCGTAGACGCTCTTGCCGGACATGTCGGCCAGCACGATCAGGAGGTGGTCCGGGTCGAGCAGCCGCAGGTCGTAGAAGTCGCCACCCACCTGCCGCGCCGGCTCGAACACCAGCCCCACATCGTAGCCGGCCAGTTGCGGCACCCGCTCAGGCAACATGCGCGACTGCAGCACCCGCGCGACGCGCATCTCCTGCCGCAGTTCCAGCACCCCGGCATACTCGACGTCCCAGGCGCGCATCAGGTAGCCGGCGATCAGGCCGATGAGCAGCAGCCAGACGCCCTGCGCCGCCGCGGCCTGGAACCAACCGGCAGCAGGGGCCGGCTCGTGGAACAGCGCGTACGGCATCACCGTCGCGATGACCGTGGCAGCCAGGGCCACCAGTACGGCGCCCAGGCGCCGGAACCAGACAGCGGCCGGGATGATGATGAGGTAGAGCAGATCGAAGGCGTCATAGCCGGCCTGGCGGAAGACGGCGATGGCGGTCCCGATCATGGCCAGGTCCACCAGCAGCGCCAGGGGGCGCATGCGCCACAGCACGATCCCCCGCAGGTACAGCAGCAGGAGCAGGAGGTTGAACAGGGCCGCGACCAGAACGACCCCGTCGAGGAGTTGGAGTGCGTACCGCCACAGCTCGTCAGGGTCGCCGTCCACGGGGCGCGGATAGCCGTGGGCGCGCAGGATGTAATAGGCGATGATGAAGGCAGTTCGAATGAGGGCGACGATGATGTCCGAGTCCTCGCGGACCGAACGCTGGCGAGCCTCAGCCGCACCTGGCGGCGTCATGCGCAATGTGCACTCACCTCCCCTCTTGTGCTAAGATATACACGAGGCACCGGCGCGAAGTTCCCACGCGCGCCGCGACGGAGCGGAGCCCTGAGAGTCCGCTCAAGATCGTTTTCGACATGCCGCTCAGTCGAACCTGCCGGGAAGCTACCCGAGGGGTGCAGACGATGCCGACGGCCAGCCCCCCCGACCCGGAACTCATCGCGCGGCGCCGCCTGGAGATGGTCGAGCACCAGATCCGGGGGCGCGGCGTCCATGACGAGCGTGTGCTGCTCGCCATGTCCATGCTGCCGCGCCATGAGTTCGTCCCGCCCGGCCTGCGCGACGAAGCCTACGCCGACATGGCCTTGCCGATCGGCCAGGGACAGACCATCTCCCAGCCCTACATGGTGGGGCTGATGCTCAGCTTGCTGCAGCTTGAGCCGGAGCACACGGCGCTGGAGATCGGGGCCGGATCGGGCTATGTCGCGGCCCTGCTGGGGATGCTGTGCAGGGCCGTCCATGCCGTCGAGCTGGTCCCAGAGCTGGCCGAGCGGGCGCGGCGGGCCATTCAGAAAGTCGGCCTGACCAACGTCCACATCGTTGCCGGTGACGGGACCCTGGGCTACCCCGAGGCGGCGCCGTTCGACCGCATCCTCGTCTCCGCGGCGGCGCCGGCCCTGCCGCAGCCGCTGGTGGAGCAGCTCGCGGAGGGCGGGCGCCTCGTCGCGCCGGTCGGCGGCCGGTCGGTGCAGACCTGCGAGATACACACCAGGCAGGGCGGCAGGCTGCACCTGGAGCGCAGCATAGACTGCGTGTTTGTGCCCCTCCTGGGCGAACACGGGTGGAAGGACCGCTAGATGAGGATCGGCTTCCGAACCGCAGGCTTCCGTGAATGGCCGGTGCAACAGGCGCTGGAGGAGTTGGCCCGGATGGGCTACGATGCCGTGGAGCTGTGCCTGGAGCATCCCGACATGCGCCCCGAGCGCCTGACCGAGGCTGAGGCGTCTGCCCTGGCCGTGGCGACGCGCGACCTGGGCCTGGAGATCGCGAGCATCAGCTACCACGGCGACAACGACGAGCCCGAGCAGCGCCTGACGAACCAGCAGCGGAGCATCGCCCTCACGGCGGCGATGGGGAGCGATCTGCTCATCCTCAACACGCCCCGCCAGGTCGCTGGGAGCGAGGCGGAGCAGTGGGAGGCCCTGGTCTCGTGGGTCGAGACCGGGCTGCTCCCTGAGGCCGAGAAGCACGGCGTGCGGCTGGCCTTCGAGCCCGAGCCCGGCCTGGTGCTCCATGGCCGGCGCGAGATGCTGCAGCTCCTCTCACATCTCCCCCACTCCCTGCTGGGCGTGAACCTCGACCTGGGCCACGCGTGGCTCACCGACGAGAGCGTGCCTGACACCGTAAGGCAACTTGCACCCTGGCTGTGGCATGTGCACTTCGAGGACTTCCCGCGCGGGGAGCACCGCCACCTGCCACCCGGCGAGGGCGACATGCCGCTGGCCGAGATCCACGCGGCCCTGCAGGAGGTCGGCTACGCCGGCCCGTACACGATTGACCTGTTCAACATTGCGGACGACCCGGCGCGACACGCGGCGGCGAGTCTCGCGGCGATCCGGTTACTGCTCGCGTAGTGCGGGCTTCCAGCCCGCCTGCTCCCGGAGGAGGCCCTGGCATGGCGATTCCGTACGACTGCCACACCCACACCACGTTCTCGGACGGCCGCAATTCCGTCGAGGAGAACGTGCGCCAGGCGGAGGCCATGGGCCTGGAGTTGGTCGTCATCAGCGACCATCTGTGGCCGGACACCGATGACCTCAGCACCCACGTCCAGCGCATTGTGGCGGCCGATGCCGAGAGCCCTATCCATGTCGTACCGGGCCTGGAGGTCACGGTCCAGGACTCCATGGGGACAGTGCCCCTCACCGACCGCGACGCCAGCCTCGTGCGGTTCGTGCTGGCGGACATCGGCGGCTGTACCCGCGGCGTAGCCATTGATCCGCCGGCCGATGTGGACCGTTACCTGTCGAACATCTTCCGCACCACCCTCGCCATGGTCGAGAACCCGCTGGTGCACGCCCTGGCCCACCCCTTCAACCTGGGGCGCTTCCCGGCCACGGTGACCCCGGCGCAGCTCCCGCGCAGCGGCCTGCGCGAGGTCGGCGCGGCCCTGTTCGAGGCGGACAAGGCCTTCGAGATCATGAACCAGATGAGCTGGTGGTACCCGGACATGTCCGAGCGCCAGTTCACGCTGGAGTATGCAGAGTTACTGGCCGTGATGGCCGAACAGAACGCCAAGTTCGTCCTGGGCAGCGATGCGCACTCGTGTGGAGCGGTGGGGGCGCAGGGCTGGTGCCGCCGGGTGATGGAGCTGGCGGGCATCGAGAAGTCGCAAGTCGTTGATCTGCCGCGCAAGTTCTCAGACCGACATCCGCCGGTGAGATAGGCCCATGCGGAGCAGCAACCGCCGCTACCTCATACACCGTCTGTTGGTCGTCACGGGCTCCCTGGGGCGGCTGCTGGGCCTGTTCGGTCTGGTCCTGATCGTGCCCGGGGTGGTCGGTCTGCTCTATGGCGAGGTTCGCGTGGGCCTGGCGTTCGTCGTGTGCGGCGCAGTGACGGCGCTGGGCGGCGGGGTGCTGCGGCGGAAGCTCCCCCGGGGGCGGCTGGGCACGCGCGAGGCCATTCTGCTATGCACCGGCGCCTGGGCGGTCTGCTCCCTGCTGGCGGCGATCCCGCTGCACCTGACGTCACCACTGCGCGGCCTGGACGCGATCTTCGAGTGCGTCAGCGGCCTGACGACGACGGGGCTGACCGTGCTGCAGGGCCTGGACAACCAGCCGCACGCGATCATCTTCTGGCGGTCGCTGAGCCAACTGCTCGGGGGCCTCGGCATCCTGTCGTTCTTCCTGCTGGTCAGCTACCCGGGCAGCGCGGCACATCGGCTACTGCAGACCGAATCCACGATGGTGCATGTGCCGCGGCCCACGCCCAGCCTGCAGCGGACCGTGGCCATCACCTGGATGATCTATGGGGTGCTGCTGGTCGCCAACCTCGTGGTTCTCCTCATCCTGGGCGTCGGGGGATTCCAGGCGATCAACTACGCCTTCACCACCACCTCGACCGGCGGCTTTGCCCCTCACGACCTGGGGGTGGGCCAATTCGCCGCTGCGGGGCACCCGAACGCCTACGCCATCGAGCTGGCGACCATCGTCTTCATGCTGCTGGGCGGGATCAACTACCTGCTGCACTACCGGGCCCTGACCGGACGCGTCAGTGTGCTGTTGACGGCGACCGAGCCGCGGCGCTACTGGCTGCTACTGCTGGGCGCCCTGGCGCTGGTGACGGTCGAGGCCCTGGCTCTGCCGCAGAACTGGGAGGCGCTGGCCCAGGCCGGCCCGACCGGAACCATGGGAGGGAGCATTGGCTTCACGTGCTTCCGCATCGCCAGCTTCCAGACCGCCTCGCTCGTGAGCAGCGCCGGCCACGTGACGGTGCCGCTGCACTACAGCTTCTTCGGCCCGGCAGCGCGGCAGGTGTTCATGGGCCTGCTGATGCTGGGCGGCTGCGCGGGCTCGACGGCCGGCGGGCTCAAGATCGTGCGCGCGGCCGTTCTGGGCAAGAGCCTGATCCAGGAGACGCGCAAGCTCTCTCACCCCGAGGGCAGCGTCCTGCCCGTCGTGCTCGATCGGCGGGTCATCGAGGCCCGCGTGGTGCAGTCCATGGCGGCGATGGCCTTCGCGTGGATCGTGTTCACCGGGGTGGGTGGAGTGCTCATGGCGCTGGACTCGTCGCATGGCGGCTTCGAGTGCCTGTCGCTCTCCGTCTCGGCGCTGAGCAACACCGGTCCCAGCCTCATGCCGATGCAGCAGACGGCCCTGCTGCCGCCGCTGTCCAAGGTGGTGCTCATGGTCTGGATGATCGCGGGCCGGCTGGAGATCCTGCCTGTCCTGGCGCTCTTCAGCGCCAGGACGTGGCATCAGTAGGTATTGGGGTTTGGGGATTGGGTTCTGGGGTTTGGGGACGGAGGCCTTTCCTCTACGCCGGCTACTATCCCGCACCGGGAGACAACCCATGTATGTAGTCATCGGTGGTACCGGTTCGACCGGCGGCAGGCTGGCGGGGGTGCTGGCTGACCGCCACGATGTCGTGGCGATCGAGACCGACCAGCACCGCTGCGAACAGCTCTATGCCGAACTGGGCATTCTGGTCATCAACGGGTCGGCTACCGACATTCGTGTGTTGGAGGAGGCCGGCATCGAGCGCGCCGACGTCGCCTGCGGCTTGATGGGCGACGACGCCGACAACCTGGCCTTCCTGCTGCTCGCCCACCGCTTCGGCGTCAAGGCGCGGATTGCCCGCATGAGGGACGCGCGCTACCGAGAGGCCTACGAACTGGCCGGGGCGACGGACATCCTGAATGCCGCCGACATGTTCATGCGCGAGATCGTCTTCTCCATCGAGCGCCCGGAGGCGCGGCGCATCACCGAGATCGGCGCCGGCGAGGCCGAGCTATTGGCCGTCCAGATCCCCGAAGGCGCCGCCATCGAGGGGCGCACGGTGCAGCAACTCACGCAGTCCAGCGGTTTCCCCGAGACCTGCGTCATTGCCGGCATCATAGATGGCGAGCGCCGTGTCACCATCCCGCGCGGGGCCGCCCAGATCGCCCCCCGGAGCGAACTGCTGGTCGTCGCCCGCCCGGAAGAAGTCCCCGACATCGTGACTTTCCTCACACGCAGGAAGTGACCCGCCGGCCGCGAACAGTAAGGTGTGTCGGCTGCGGCGCCGCCCGAGCGCCGGGCCGACCATGTCTCTTGGCCGGTGAGAAGCCGTAGGAAGCGAACCATGCCCGAGACCGCCCCCTCCACCGAACCCGTTGTCCCCCTGCGCCTGGGGCGTCTGCTGGCGTGCACCTTCGGCCACGGCCTCAGTGACGGGTATGCCAACTTCGTGCCGCCGCTGTGGTTCACGGTCCAGCGGATGTTCAGCCTGAGCGACCCGGCACTGGGGCTCGTCTCCCAGGTCCTGGGCATCACCACCAACTTCGCCCAGCCAGTCTTCGGCTACGTGGTGGACCGCTACCGGCTGCGCAACATGCTCCCCCTGGCGCTGCTGCTGGCCACGCTGTTCATGTCGCTCGTGGGCTTCATGCCCAACCTGACGCTGTTCCTGGTGTGCATGATGCTCAGTGGGCTGGGCATCGCCCTGTTCCACCCCCGCGGCGGCTCGCTGGCCGCCGAGGCCTCCGGCTCCTACCGCGCCTTCGGGATGGGCATCTTTGGGGCCGGGGGCGCTGTCGGCTACGCGGCCGCCTCGCTGCTGGCCCCGCTGCTGCACGAGTGGGGGCTGGGGGTGGGCCTGAAGCCCCTGCAGGGCTTCGTGTTCATGCTGCCGCTGGCGCTGGCCGGGGTGCTGCTGATCGTGCGCTACAACCCGGGGCGCTCGCCGATGCGCCCGAACGCCGGTGACGAGCCGGAGATGCCGCCCTTCAGCCTGCGGCGCGACCTACTACCCTATCTGCGCCCGCTGACGCCACTCTTCGTGGTGATGGTCCTGCGCTCGGCGACGGTCTGCGCCTATGCGACCTTCATGCAGATCCTTGAGGGCCGGGCGGGGCACTCTACACTGTTCCAGGGCGCGGTGCTGTTCTGCTTCGTGGGCGGGGCCGCGGTCGGCAACCTGACGGGGGGGCGCCTGAGTGACCGCTACGGGCGCCGTTTCATGACAGTGCTGACGTTGCTGCTCAGCCCGCCGCTGCTGTACGGGGCTCTGTATGCTCCGCCGGTGGCGGTGCTGGGGCTGCTCTTCCTGGCCGGCGCGACGCTGCGGGGAGCGGAGTCGGTCAACATTGCGCAGACCCAGGACCTGCTGCCCCACGGCATGAGCATGGCCTCGGCCATCAGCATGGGCTTCACCTGGGGCGTCGCCGGGTTCATTGCGCCCCTGGTGGGCCTCCTGTCCAAGTGGAGTGGCAGTCTGGCCCTGGCGCTGGCAGCGACCTGTGCCCTGCCGATCATCGCCGCGTTCGTGGCGCTGTCCCTGCCGACGCGCCCGGAACAAATCGCGCCCCGGAAGGTCTGAGACTCAAGCGCTGCCCGGCAGGACCAGCGGACATCCACCCCGAATATGCGCATACTGCCCGCCCCACCGGAGACCGTTGTGCCCAGAGTATTGATTGTGGAAGACGATCGCGAGCTGCGCCAGGTTCTGTCTTACTCGCTCATGGATATCGGCGCCGAGTGCGTCGAAGCCACGGATGGCCGCAAGGCGCTGGAGATCCTGTGCCAGAGCCTGGCGCCCGAGGAGCAGTTCCAACTGGTGCTGCTGGACATCCTCATGCCCGGCGGGGTGAGTGGCTGGGACGTGCTGGAGGCCATGCGGGCCAACCCGCTGTGGTCGGACATCCCGGCGGTGGTGCTCAGCGGCAAGGCCACGCTGCTGGCCGAGCAGGAACGGGCCCGGAAGCTGCGGGCCGCGCACCTGCAGAAGACCGCCCGGTTCGTGGATGAGGTGATGGCCAAGGCCCGCGAGGTGCTGGGGCTGGGGGACGACGCAACAGCATAGACAGGCTG